>CALXJH010000197.1 GCA_944388555.1 uncultured Clostridia bacterium | reverse complement strand
AAATCGAAATCCATTATAGCTTTGTCGGACAGGTTGATACCGAGCAGGAGCCGACGCAAGTTGTCAACCATGACCGCCGCAACATGGTAGATGTAAAAAGTATCGCTATCTAACCCCAGCAAAAGTCGTACCCGAAATGCCGTCATCAACGAAAAATTCAGGGTGTAAAAATCCGTGTTGCTTAGCGTACTGCAATAAAATTTCCTTTTGGTTTGATATACTGTTGCTTTCGCCCTCTCTGCCGTCATCTTGTGATAATCTGCAATATAGGGCGGTAATTTTTTCCTTTTTCTCGGTTTGTTTTTTCATCTTTGATAATTCTCCTTTCCAAACTAAACCGAGCATTGCATAAGGTATAACCCATTATACAATGCCCGGCAAAGTTCTACAATTTTATGAAAGTATTAAATTTTTGAATTGTTCCAATAAAGTGTGCTTCCCCGATATATCAAAGCTCGTTGACACCTTATATTCCGTCTTGCCGATTTTAGTTGTAAAATTAAGCTCGTCAAGCGGATATTTTAATTTATGGTGCTGCCTTTTATTAACATTAAGGTAGTGTTTGAGATTTTCAAAGCTCTCGTTTTCATCAAGTCTTGGCCTGTCAACCAATATAATCGGGACAGGCTGCAAAGTTATTTTCTTGGTCATATAAATTCACCTTACCTTTCGGGCTGTTGCCGTTGTCTTCGTTTATATTGAGCTTCACACATTTTTATAATGGCTTCTTCTATCTGTGATGTGGTGTAATTCTTAGGAAAGAACTGTCGCACACGCTCTGTTGGGATTTTTATCCGTTCCTTTTGGTTTGCTTTTTCTTCCGACATAATTTCAAGAATTTTATCATCGTCAAGTAAGCCTTGCTGACTTAACTTTTTCATACGCACAGCCTGAGATAATGACGGAGTACAATCCTCGCTCTCAATAGTCTGTATCAGGTCTTGCTGTTCGATGTCATTGAGGTATGAAAGTTCAACCGCCGGTGTGAAAGCAATTCGCCCTTCGTCCACATATTCCAAAAGCTTCGAATGAAGATTTGTAAGCCGTATGTATCTAAATACTTGGTCACGGCTTTCCTTCATTTGCTCACCGATTTCTGTAGCGGTGTCGTACTTTGTCGCAACTTGCGACAAAGTTAAATCTGTCCTGTTTCCTTGTCTGCCCATAGCCTCCATCTTTAATTTGTAGGCGAAGGCTTTTTCGCTCGGTGAAATATTCTCCCTGTGCAGATTACTGTCAACAAGTGCTGTTACGGCATTGTCTCTATCCATTTCAATAACAAAGGCAGGAACTTCTGTAAGTCCTGCCCGTTTGCTAGCAAATAACCTGCGATGCCCTGAAATTATTTCGTATTCACCATTTTCCAAAGGTCTTGTTATTATAGGAGATAAAATACCGTGTTCTTTTACGCTATCCACCAATGTTTCCATTTCTTCATCATCTTTTACTTTATACGGATGATTTTCAAAAGGCTTTAATTTGTCAACTTCTATATATGTAATATTTTTCATCGTAACTTTTCCTCCTTTTTCTTGTCTTTATTTTTGATTTTGCTTTCCATACTTCGTTCAATATCAAGTAGTTGTTGCACTTTCGGTACAGTTTCCAAAGTAGCTTTAGCGATTTTGAGCTTATCCCGTATAGGCTTCATTTGTGCAGATATACCTCTGATTTCAGCATAATATGCTTTCTTTTCCTCATCGGTTTTAGCTCGTCTGCGTTTGTTATCCGTTTTTGAGCGTTCTTCTTCAAGCTCGGATATCTGCATTGATAATTTGCCTATAAATGCTTCAAGCTCCGGCACGGTATTGATATTTTCATCGTGCAAGAGCCTGAATTGCTTTTGATATTGTTCAAGTTTTCGTATCTCTTGTCTTAGCTCCGGAGATAACGGTGGTGTGTAGTTTGGTTTTGGTGTGCTTGGCTTCAACAGTTCCATAAATAAATAGAACAGAGCTTCAAGCATATCCATATATTTTACACGCCGTAGTTGATACTCAAACTCTTGAAGCGGTGTTTGACGATATTTAGCTCTCGTTTTCTTGTAGGGCTCGCTGAACTGATTGAAATGAGCACGGTTGCCCGTTTGAAAAATCCTCTCTAAAATTCTGTCCTTTTTGTATTCTTCACCCAATTTGTCAAAACGAATTGCTCTTTCCCAAGTTGGTGCTTTAACGGCTGGATGGTCTGTCATTTCAGACCTCGAAAAAATATATCCTTTATTTTTCATAAGAGCGACAAACTCCATATAGTTAGCCGAATTATTTATTGCATCGTCAACATCTTCACGGAGAATATCTCTGCGAGTTTTACCGCCGTGCTTGTGTACCCAATATGCGTTTTTCTCGGCATTATAAAATTTCGCACCTTCTATTACCGATTTCCCGTACTCCTTACATACTGCATCGGATATTTCTCTTAGGCGTATATGGTCTGAAATATGGTTTTCAAACTTTAATCCTGTTTTGAAAGATACAGAATTTATGACAATGTGGTTATGTATGTTGTCGGTGTTTAGGTGTGTTGTAACAACAATCTCATAATCCTTGCCCCACATATGCCGTGCAGTTTCAAGTCCTATGTCGTGAGCTTCTTTAGGTGTAACCTCGCCCGACTTAAAACTCTGATAGCCGTGATATGCCACATTTCCACCCGTTTTACCGAAATGGCGTTTTGTTATCATCATCTGCTCATAAGATCGTACCGCCAAGCAGTTAATACCGCTTACAAACATTTTCATATCTGTTTTATCATCGTTTTCTGCGTATTTGAGTACAGCAGCCAAGTCATCATCAAGATACTTTGGATTAGTGGTCTTATCGGGATTGTCTGCATATTTTATAACATCCCTTAACGAGCCTTTTATAGGCCAAAATCCCGTAGTAGCCATTGCGTCACAACTCCCTTCTTTATTCGTTTTCGGCACAAGTGCCGAAAAGCTCATTGTTACGGGATTGTTCCTTTTCCCCACAAAGCAGGCTTTGCGGGGGCCCCGTTGTTTCATCCTTTCTTTCGGGTGCGAGTACCTTTAACTGAATTTCATCAATCAGAGATAAAATTCTTTCTTCGAGTTCGGTACTGTAACCCTTATCAATCTGTTCATATAAATCGCTTAGCTTGCCTGAAAACTCATAAAAGCTTTCGGGTAAGAGAGCTTTTGGAGAATAACCCAAAGCTCGTTTTCTTAAATATTCCGAAATTGTCAAGCCGCATTTATCGGCATTATTTTTTATGCGTATTTTTTCTTTTTCGGTAACACGCACATAAATTGAATTTGCTCTTTCTTTCATTAAAATCAACTCCTATTTAAAATGTAATTTTTAGGGGGATTGGGGAACTCCCCCAAAGAGAAAAGGCAGGATTTCCGTGAGGAAGTCCCGCCTTTTACGGAATTTGTGCAATACAAGTTCCCTGCTCGTTACAGTACCGGACAGTTATTCTGTCATTTGTATTGATTTAAGGCGAATGTTGCCTCGTTTGCCCCTTTCATAGACAACTTCCACTCTTGTTCCGAAGTCTATTTCAGGAATTCCTAAGTAGTTGTCGGGCTTTTGAAAAGCGGTATACATAATCTTTCTACCATTGTCCAACTCGACATAAGCAATGGCATTACATTTCCTACCACATACAGCAAATCTCATAATTCCTTTGAAAGTACCTTCAGTTTCGTTAAACTCATAACCGTCTCTACTGAAGTTTGACATAGCAAACTGATTTCTTGATAAAATTCTCATAATAAAATCCTCCATTTTTAATTTTTGTGTTGTTTGTGTTTTGTCTTGATACAATCATAGGCATCACCTCCGTTCCAAAATAGAAAAAAAGGCTTATTTTGCCCTTTCTACTATATAGAATATGAGGATTTTAAAATAGGCAAAGTATTGCATAACACACTAAAGTTAAAAAACGCAACACACTAAAAACATTGTATTTATGCGGTTTACGATTTGTTTTACTCTATAAATCTTGTATTTCGCAACAAAATATCTTATAATTTTCTTGGGTGGTGATGAAGATGCCTGATAAAATTAAATTTTTTACTGCCGATTACAGAGATAAATATGTATATATCAAAAGTAAGAAGTTTCTTATTGGCAGTTTTGTGGTAGATTTTCTTAATCAGTATGAAGAAAATGACAACGGAGCAAGAATAGCATCAATGCGTTATGATAATTGGATGTCATCTTCTAAAATGGAGAAGGGTTATATAAATGATTATGAGTTTATAAAAGCAGGACAAGAAATTTTATACATTCTTGATGTTCTCCCGAATATGAGCCCATTTCAGTATTTAGATATTGAAGCCGAGAAAAAGCTGATAGCAGAAACTTTTACAAAAGAAAACGCAGATTACATCTTAAAATATTATCAGCAACGAGCGAGGGTTTCTCTTCAAGATGAGGGTGCGATGTCCCTTGACATACTTCCTGACGGATATGCAGAGTTCTCCAAAGAAGCAAATAAACTACTTACCCGTGTAAAAGCACTTTTGCAGTTTTATAAAAACATCGGAAACGATATGATAAAGGCTTTTGAAAAATTGACAGAGTTTGTATGGGGCTTGGAGGATTTAGAGCATTACAAAGAAAACGAGCTTTTAACACTTGCCTATGACATATTCGGTGTTGACAGATTTAATATTGCAGCGGAGTATGCTGCCATTACAAAAGGCAAAAAGAAAATGCTTGTAAAAAGGCTTCATTTCAAAACCTTTTACAGCTTTATACTCACAGATTTTTTTGAAGGTCTTGCATTAGGGCATTATCCCCGTCAATGCGAAGTGTGTGAAACATACTTCCTTATGAAAAATGCCCGAAAGCAAAAATATTGCACGGGCTTTGCTCCTCTTGATATAACAGGTGGTAAAAAGCTCACTTGCAGACAGTATGCAGCTATGGTAGGCAGAAAAGAGCTTGCAAAAAATGATCCGATAAAGGATATTTATACAAAGCGATGTGCGTGTATTCGTACAGAACTTTCGAGAAATAAAGTTCGTTGGGACTTAGCCTATGAAGCTAAACAATTAGCAAAAGAACTTAAAACTCGTTGTGATTACGAAGAAGATTATACTTATGAGGAGTATCTAAAGGATATGGAAAGAAATAATTTATACGACGAAGCAGAAAAAAGAATCAAAAAAGAGTAACACGGTGAATGGAGGTGAGTGCCGTGAAAAAGTGGGAACAGGATTTATACATTTATCAGATACATCCGGTGCCACCTAAAAAAGAAGATTTGTAGGAATATATTGATTTATATATTGCTGAGCAGGATGACAAATATTTAATGTGGTTTCTCCACTACTATGAACCCGTACTGAACGATACCGCAATAGAAGCCATTGAACGATATTCAATGAAAGGTCATTTTGCAGATATAAAGCAGGCGTGTGTAACGGGAATTTTCAAAGTATTACAGGGCTATGACAAAGATGCACACGGCAGCTTTATAACCTAAAAGGTGCGTATTGAGTGGAATGAAATTCACGAATACATACGGCAGATGCGTACCGGATTGACAGTTCCGAGCGAAAACAAATATCGTACTCTCCGTCAGATAATGTGGTTATATGGAGAGTACGGTTATTCAACCGAAGCTATCCGCAAAATATCCAAAGAGGTTAATTTGTCGGTAAAGAATGTAAAGGAAATTCTTTTGAGCGGTATTGAAAATATGAATATTGCGGATTTCTATGTAAGCTATGCTGATGAAGAAACAGAGGAAACCCTTACGGATATAACGAGTGATACCGATTTCGAGCCGCTACGGGTATTGTTAGCAACAGAACGATTTAACTATATAAAAGAAGCATTTGAAAAGCTCAATTACAGAGAAAGATTGGTGGTTTCGGAATACTTGGCATTTTGTCCCGATTGTTTTAAGCTGAAGCCAAAGAAAGTAAAACTTTCGGATATAGCGGTAAAGCTCTGTCTTACACCTGATGCGATAGAAAATGTATATAAAAAAGCAATAAACAAAATGAGAAAATATTTAGAAGAAAAATTGCTGTAAAAACAGAAAAAGCCCGAATATACAAGCAAAATTCAGCTTGCATATTCGGGCTTGATTTGCATCTGAAAATTCTCACATTTGTCAAAATACTGCTTATTAAATAGACTTTTAGTGGAGATTTGTGTAAATGCTAAAATTCATTGATACTTCTAAATAGTTTGTTTATGTAAGTGGTAGAATACATAAAGGAAAGGAAGTTGATTTGAATGAGAAAAATCACAAATGAGCTTATTTTGAGCTTTAAAGAATACTTGATTGAGGAGGAGAAGAGCGAAAACACAATAGAAAAATATATCCGTGATATTACCTTCTTTATGGCTTGGCTGTGCGGTCAGGAAGCAACAAAGATATTGGCTTTGGATTACAAAAAGGAGCTTTGTGAAAAATATGCTCCTGCAAGTGTCAATGCGGCAATATCTTCGCTTAACAGTTTTTTCAGCTTTATGGAATGGCACAATATACGGATAAAAGCACTAAAAATTCAAAGGCAAATATTTTCAAGCAAAGACAAGGAATTGACAAAAGCGGAATATGAGCGATTACTCACGGCGGCAAATGATAAGAAAAATCAAAGGCTTTATTACCTGATACAAACCATAGCAAGTACGGGCATCAGAGTTTCAGAACTTCGCCACATTACTACATCAGCCGTAAAAACGGGACAAGCCGTAATAAACTGCAAAGGAAAAATGCGTATTGTAATTCTTCCAAAAGAGCTTTGTAAAATGTTAAAGGGATATATCCAAGAAAATAAAATTGAAAACGACTCCGTATTTGTGAGCCGCACCGGTAAACCTCTTGAAAGAATCCATATATGTGCTCATGTTATAATAAGACCAGAATTTGAAAACCCAGTAATAGCAAGGGTTTGAAGGCTGGCCGTACAAGCCGGGCAAGATTCTAATTTCATAAATTACATAAAAAATCGTATTTTTAGCTCTGATTGAGTACGGTAATTAGACTTTAATTCATAGGAGCGTAATAATCAAAATTTTAAGAACTTAATAGAGTTTTTAGCAGATCATATTTTGTATATGGTCTGTTTTTATATATAAATTTGGAGGTATCGAAATGATTGAAATAACTAATTACAAATTTGATTTTTATTACGGAAAAGAAGCAGAACAATTTAGTTTTTTTAATCGCCAAAGGAAATTCCTATTGCCTTAGCCTCTTTTATAACAGATGCCTCAGCATCCACCGTCTTTAATTTACCTGCGACCTCACTTAAGGGAACACTCTTAATTTCCCCATTAACCAATGCAACCATGTTTCCGTACTTTTCTTTTATAATCAATTCCGCAGCTGCTGCGCCGAATCTTGTTGATATAACCCGATCATAAGGGCATGGTGCTCCGCCCCTTTGGGTATGTCCGGGAACGGCTATCCGTATTTCCTTTCCTGTTTTTTCTTCAATCTTGTCAGCGATTTCGTAAGCAACTGACGGATATTTCGATGTCTTTGTCTTTTGCTTATACTCTTTTTTTGGCAGAGCGGCATACTCTTTGGATATTGCTCCTTCGGCAACCGCAAGAATTGTGAATCGTTTTCCTGCCTTATCCCTTTTTTCTATTGCCCCGATAACCTTATCCAAATCATAAGGAATTTCAGGAATCAAAATAATATCCGCACCTCCGGCAATTCCGGCATGCAGGGCTAAATGTCCTACCTTATGACCCATAATTTCAACAATAAACACTCTTCCATGAGAAGCTGCCGTTGTGTGGATACAGTCAATTACACCGGTAGCAATATCTACTGCGCTCTGAAACCCAAAGGAAATATCAGTGCCCCAAATATCATTATCTATTGTTTTTGGAAGAGTAACAATATTTAACCCTTCATTGCTTAAAAGGTTTGCGGTCTTATGTGTACCGTTTCCGCCTAAAATGACCAAACAGTCCAGACCAAGACTGCGATAAGTGTTTTTCATAGCCTCAACCTTGTCCAGCCCATTTTCATCAGGTGTATTCATTTTCTTAAACGGCTGCCTTGATGTACCTAAAATAGTTCCGCCTTGCGTTAAGATTCCGGAAAATTCAGACAGGTCGACCAAGTGGTAATTATTATATATTAGACCCTTATATCCGTCTTCAAATCCTATGATTTCAACATCTTTCGTGTTTTCGTACAGTGCCTTTACAACACCTCTCATAGCAGCATTTAATGCCTGACAGTCTCCTCCGCTTGTCAATAATCCTACTTTCATTTTATCTGTTTCCTTTCTGATTCGTTATTTACCTCGGCATCATATGCCTCCTGATAAAATATTTCTTGCGAATTGATTTTTTCTCCCTGAGTGATAATATCCGAATATGTGCCGTCAGACATCATCCTTTTTCCTTTCACATTATCACTTAAGGCAACATCAAAGATATGACGAATTTTACTGCGCACAGCCTCATCATATATCGGTGAGGCAACTTCAACACGCTTTAATGTATTTCGCGTCATAAAGTCCGCCGAAGATATGTATATTTTTTCTTCATCGCCTGTTCCGAAACGGTATATGCGTGAATGTTCCAAAAATCTGCCGACTATGCTTATGATATTAATATTATCCGTTATCCCTTCAATGCCGGGTTTCAGACAGCAAATACCCCGTACAATCAGATCAATATGTACGCCGGCCTTTGAAGCCTCTATCATCTTGTCGATAATATCCTTATCCGTAAGAGAATTAATTTTTATTCCGATATAGGCACTCTTGCCTGCCAATGCTTTATTGATTTCATCATTTATAAGGGCAATGATTTTATTCTGCATTGTTTTCGGAGCTACCAGTAAGTGTTCGGTTTCTTCAATTGTTTCTCCAAACAATAAAGCGTTAAACACCTTTGCAACCTCCGCACCGATTTCCTGATTTGCCGTCAGCAATGAAAGGTCTGTATACTGTTTCGTGGTTTTTTCGTTGTAATTTCCTGTTCCTATCTGTGTAATATAAGAAAATCCCTCGTCTGTACTTTTTGTAATCAAGCACAACTTAGAATGTACCTTATACTTGCCCAAACCGTATATAATGCGGCAGCCTGCATCCTCTAACATTCTTGAAATTTCTATATTATTTTCTTCATCAAACCTTGCACGCAGCTCAACCATAACAACAACTTCTTTGCCGTTTTCGGCAGCTTCGATAAGAGTTTCAATTATTTTACTCCGTTCTGCTACACGATATAATGTAAGCTTGATGGAAACTACGCTCTCGTCCTCTGCAGCCTCATGAAGCATCGCAAGAAAAGGCTTTATGCTCTCAAAAGGATACGAAAGCAAAACATCTTTTTTCTGAACCTGTTGTATTATGCTTTCCTTCATATTAAGTTCAGGTGTTAATCTCGGAGTCCTTTTTTTATAAAACAAATTTGTTTTTTCTCTCAAATAGTTTTGCAATAAAAATCCAAAGGATAAATCCAGCGGTGTGCCTGACTTTATAATATGTTTTTCTGATACACCTATATATTTTGCTATTTCTGATTTCAGCTTATCATCTATATCACGGGTAATCTCAACTCTTACAGGATTTAATCTTGTACGTTTTTTTATGAGCTTACCCATCATATCTCTGTAATCAATATTATCATCATTATTATCATCATTGAAATTTTCGGTGTCAATATCAGCATTTCTGGTTACTCTTATGACTGTTTTTTCGCTTATTGTATGCTTTGCAAATAACTTATATACAAAATGTAAAATCAATTCCTCGCATAGCATAAAAGTGCCGGGACGGGTAGGAATTTCAATAAGTCTTTTAAATACACTGTTCTCGCAAGGAACTACTCCTATTTTAGTTTTACCTTTCGCCGTTTGTAAAAGCACGATAGCATAGAGTGTTTTGTTGTTAAAGAACAGGAAGGACTGTTGCTTACTTATAATCATTGGCGAAAGGAATGGTGCAATATGATGATTAAAATATTTTTCTAAACCCTCTCCTTCCTCCTTAGAAAGCTTATTAAAGTTAATAAGTCTTATTCCTTGAGGTTCAAGCTCACCCATAAGTTGTTCATAGATACGAGCTTTTTTAACTTCCAATTCCTTTGTTCTTTTTAAAATTGCGTTTATTTGTTCTTTTGGCGTCATGTCGGTTTTGTTTTCCTTTTCGTCCTTGTTGATTTTCTGCCTATCTGTAAGAAAACCGACTCTGACCATATAAAACTCATCCAAATTTGACTGATATATAGCGGCAAATGATAATCTTTCCGCCAACGGTACTTCAGGATTTCCCGCTTCGTTTAATACACGTTCATTAAACTTTAACCACGACAACTCTCTGTTGTCAAAGCACAAATTGTTTTTCATTTTAAAATCACCTTTCTTATTCTTTGTAACATTTGCCATATATCTTTGTTTAAAGACGGACTTTAACCATTGCAGTAACATAGTTTACCCCCGTACGTTTATTTTTTTAGTGATATAAATACTCAAATATAATACAATACATTATCAATTATAAGAATATTGTGTAAACTCTGATACCATATTCAGGTAAAATCTATGTAAACACCAAAAAACTTATCGAAATTTTCTAAAATTATGTTGAGTTTGTTATTTTATTCTCTATTTAAGAATGAAGGACGTTCTATATCTCACAATCAAGCAATTCAGCAAAGATTTTACTTAAAATTCACCCTGTTGCGGTATTAGAGTTTACAAATATTTGTTAAAATATAAATCGTATCAGACAGAAAGAACTTATTAAAATTGATACGATTAATATGATTGATTTTTTCATTTTGAAATACCTCCGCTATATTCAGAATCTCTTAAAGCCCTATTTTCTTTAAATAGCAAACTGTCGCACATCATTTGAACTCCAAGCCTGAATCCTATTTTGAAATTTTCAACACCGCTTGTAGCACTTATTTCATCACTTGTATTTACAAGCTCATTAAATAGTTTTAAGTTTTCTCCATTTAATTCCTTTGGCAGTTTACTTTCAATATCAGAAAAGGTTCTTACAGCTTTTTCATAAGGAAGAGGTCTTCTGTTTCGATTTTCATTTGGATTGATGTTTCCATAATATAATTCATCAAGAAAGCTCATTTCCGCACCTCCATTGAATAAACAAAATCTCTTAACACAAATACTTCTGCCGAGTGACGAATATTGTTCATAGTGCCAACCCAAGCCATTTGGTCTTTTGCCTTTAATTCTTCTGTGATACCTTGCTCGAACGCTATATCCTTTGTAAGTCTATCAACCATTTCTTTTGCAGTTGTGTCAATTTCTTCAAGATATGCAAGCCAAGTTCCGTTGAGCATTTTCATCGAGTAAATGCAAGGTCGGTTTTCTTTAATAAATATTGAGTGCATCCTGCCGTATTTACCGATGTTATACACTTTATCATCGGATACAGTTAGGTTTGGAATGTAGTAATCACCGTTTCTTACATACTCAATTCCATTTTCAATAAATCTTTCTTTCATAGCGTAATCGCCCTCCTTTAAATTTGGTATCTTTATTTTATCAGAAGGCATTTACTTTGACGAATGTGCTGATAAAAAAGCATAAGAAAAAGAGATAAAACTCTTTTACAGTCTTATCTCTTTCTTCTTGACCTCGCAATGCTCGTTATACTATTTTCGGTAACTGTCCTTAACAGTACACTGCATTTGCTGCATCTTTTTTATACGAAATTTTAAAATAAAAATAGTGTTTTAGGGTTTACAACAGAGCAGTTTTGTGGTAAACTAATTTTACAAAGAAACAACTTGTAAATAAGGGGCATTAGCGCAGTTGGGAGCGCATCACACTGGCAGTGTGAGGGTCAGGGGTTCAAGTCCCCTATGCTCCACCATGCCGGGACAAAGTAAGATTTGCCCCGGCTTTTTAAATGCAATAAGAGAAAAGAGAGGGAAAATTATGAAATTAAAGTATTTAGGTACAGCGGCGGCAGAAGGAACTCCGGCTGTGTTTTGTACGTGTCCGGTTTGCAAAGCGGCAAGGCAGTTAGGAGGCAGAAATATACGAACAAGAAGTCAGGCAATCGTGGATAATACGTTGTTAATCGACTTTCCAGCAGACACGTATGCACATTTTCTTACATATGATTTCCCTTTGGAATCTATCAGAACGTGTTTGCTTACCCATTCGCATTACGATCATTTATATCCCGCCGATATTGCGGTGCGCGGTCCTGGATTTGCAAATCTGGAATCTGTAGAGCCCTTAAGTTTTTATGCGGATCAAAGCGCGCACGATAAGGTACAGAAAATTATTGACGAATTTAATTTGAAAGAAGACAGGGTTAAAAATATCCTGATACAGCCGTTTGTTTCGTTTGAGGCGGACGGCTATACCATAACGCCAATCCGAGCAACACATGATCCCAAATCAACACCGTTAGTGTATTTGATAGAAAAAAACGGGAGAACATTGCTTTATGCAAATGATACCAGCGATTTCGGGCAGCCGTCTTGGGACTTTCTTAAAAAATATCCGGGTAAAATCCATTGTGTTTCTTTAGACTGTACAGAAGCCACGAAGAAGATAGATTATGTTGGTCATATGAATTTAGAACGGTGTATACAGATGCGCGAAATGCTCAAAGCATGCGGACTGACCAATGACGAAACCATTTATGTCTTAAATCATTTCTCTCACAATGGCGGACAAAGTTTGTACGATGATTTTGCTCCCATTGCGGAAAAACAGGGATTTATAACCTCGTATGATGGCATGGAAATTACTTTTTAAAAAGAGAGAAATAAAAAAAATACGAACATACACAAAGACCTATTTTAATAAAAATAGGTCTTTAAAAATGTGTTTATGTAATTTTTCGTGCCCAGATGTTAAAAAAATGTGACATAAATACATGTACAACCGATAGAAACGGCAGTATAATACTATTATGTAAATAAGAGCGAATGCCATGTAAGTATGCATATTTCAAGCGCTGTGCATCTCGCTCGAACGACAAAGAAAGGAAGGGGATTTTCAATGAAAAGAGTGTTAGCATTATTGCTCACGGTAATTATGGTTATCGGCTTGCTTCCGGTATTTGCAGCAGCAGCGCAGACCGATATTAAGCCCGATAATACATATATTGTCTTGGCGCCGGGCAACTATACCGATAACGGCGCATGGAAAATTGAAAAAGACGGAGACATTACTTTTATGATTGCCGGTATGGCCGGGAATGCGATGCCAGACGAGCCTGCAACCATTAAAGTTGTGTTGCCGAAATCCGGTACATATAAGATGTACGCCATTTCTAAAGATTTTGACGTACAGCCCGGGACCAGATATTTTGATGTAAAAATTGGTGATATTGGAACATTCCGCACCGGAGATCATGGTCAGGCAGGATGGCACTGGCAAAGCACAGAGCCGTTTACAGCTTTTGGCGGCGAGGTGGAAGTTTCTGTTATTGACGTAAAGGGTAACTATGCAAGAAACGCGATGATTGTTATCACCGATGATATGAATTTTAAGCCAGGTAATACAGCGGAAGATTTAGCTGCGCTTGCAGAACTGCAATACAAAGAGGGTGACACCACATTTTCTCCTGAAGATGAGCTGAAGGGAAGACCAGACAGCGAAATTGCTGTTAAATTAAATGGAGAATGGATGACATTTGATGTGGACCCAGTACTTCAAAACGACCGTACTTTAGTGCCGTTCCGCGCAATTTTTGAAGCTTTAGGCTGCGCCGTAAACTGGGAAGATGAAACGCAGACCGCCATTGGAATGCGTAATGGAATGAAAATTGAGCTGCAGATCGGAAATACGATGGCTAAAGTTGGCGGAAAAGGTGTTGAATTGGATCAGCCCGCCGTTTTACTCAACGACAGAACCCTTGTGCCGCTGCGTTTTGTTTCTGAAGCATTGGGTGCGCAGGTTAGCTGGCTGGAAGACTCCCAGAGCGTTATCATTAACGCAACCATCCCAGCAGAAGCTATTTTGTTTACGCAGAAGTCTTTTACAGATGTAGGTACATGGATTATGGAAGCTGCGGCTGAAGGCGCATTTAACGAAGAAGCGCTCAGAGGTTTGATTCCGGAAGCGGAAGATGCGAAGCTGGAAGATGCGGATCCGTCCAGTGCACAGCCTGCTGTAGCAGAATTTGAACTGGCACAGGGTGGAACATACTATGTTTGGGCACGTTCCAAAGACTTTGCGGATAATCAGCCGGGTGACCGTTATTTCAATGTTGGATTTAACGATCAGCCGATGATGGAGCATAAATTCGGTACACATGGAAAAACCGGTTATGCTTGGGCATGCGGCGGTACGGTTGAATTAGAGGCGGGCGCAAATAAACTGTATGTTTACGATACTTCTGGTTTTTATGCTCGTTTTGATGCCGTTTTTATTACGAAGGACGCCAATTACACGCCTTCTGAAAATTATGACTCTATCTGCAAAATAGCAATGCCTTATAGCAATGCGCCGGATGTTACGCCTGTATTTCCTGCTTACGCACTCGAACAGGCAGAACCAACCGACAGCGTAACGATAGAAAACGATAAAACAAGAGTTGTATTTTATAAAGTACCGACCTCTAATGGTCAGGTCATTCAAAATGAAATCTATTCCATGCATAATGGCCAATGGGTAAAAACAAATGCTCGTACAGAAGAATTAGGATACCTGGTTATGGAAGCGTCAGAAGCAAGCTATACCAGCAACCAGGATATCTATGGCATGAAAGTTAAATTTGACTATGAAGGAAAGACATATTCCACTTTGACAAGCAATCCGTATGTAGTAGGAAAAGGAACCTATTTTATTCCAACCGATTATACGGTTACGGGAGATAACAGCGTTACCCTTTCTTTCCCGGCAAACGAAGTGGGGACTATGTCTGTAACATGGACTGTCGATGAAGAGTCTGCACCGAAAGTTTCGGTGGATACAACGTTTGCAAAAGAAGGTTATTATTCTGTAGGAGCTTGGGAAGGCGATGAATTCTCCTTCGAAGAGTTTGAATATGCTTTAGCGCCGTTCCGCGTACAGTATAAACGTGTTCCGGAAAGTGCAGAGCTTATGTCAGAAGTATATCTTTTTACACCGATGGGTACTTATACACTGCCGGAAAACAACACATATGCGGCAGAACCGGTTACGAAAGGTATTGTTGTAGAACCGTCCTGGATTCCGCTGCGCTGGGTCTATAAAGACAATGTTAAATTCGGTATTACCATGAATGGACCAACCAACCGTTACCGCGGCGCAGTTTTTTCACCGGTTATGGGATCGGAAGAGTCCAAAATGACAGCAGGTTCAACTTATAATCTGCAATACAGAGTAATCAGCACGGTTGCTTCCTGGTTTGAAAACTACGAAAGCACCGTTACCAACTTATTCGATGTAACAGACTATAGAAAGAATTATAATAATTCTTTAAATCAAGCCATCTTCAACACAAGAAATCTGATGATGGATGATGTGTACGGTGGCTGGGACGTTTATGATAAAGCACATTATAACATGGAAGGCAAAAATGCAACTTCTGTTGCCAACTCCATGCAGGCGCTGCAGGATTACCTTTTGACAGAGGATGAAGATATCTTAACCAGAAGAGCAATCCCAACTTTGGCAAACACTCTTACCAGAGAGTCCATTCACTTTAACCGTATCGGTGAAGCGGGCGGCGGTTCCTATTGGGCGCAGCTTACAGAACCGAATGACATTGGTACACCGGTTTCCGGCTTTAACTTAAACGTAATCGGCGGTATGTATGAAATGACTCGCGGTGCCGTTCCATTCTTGCATGATTACGGCGTAGATAAAGGTTTGCAGTCGGTTACCAACTCTTATGGCTCTATCGCAGGGTTCTCCAACGACTTAAACCTCTATAAATACACAGGCGATCAGAAATATTTGGATGCGGCAATTGCAGGTGCGGATAAATATTTAGAAGATACCGTTTATAAGGTAGATACAGTAACACCAGATTTCAGCTCCTTTATTTATATTTCCTATTATCCGAATTTAGCTTCTATTATGGATATATATGAAGTAACCAAGGATCAGAAATACTTAGATGCAGCAGAATATGTAGCACAGTGGATGTCTACGGGCCTTTGGGTACCTGGTATCGACGGGGAAAAGAAAACAGCACCTTTGATGGTGAATGACTTAGAACAAATCACGTCACAGTTCCACTACGGAAGTGAAACAAACGGCACTTTCTGGTGGGCAGGAGATAAACAATTCCGTATCGGACGTGAAAATCTGCAGGATACAACAGCAAACAATGAAAATATCACAAATTATACCGGAGAAGTAGAAGGATGGCTGCCTTCCCGTGTAGGTTTAGGTGTAGAACAGGCATCTACCTTTGGTAAGAGTTCAAATATTGTTATGCAGTCGTTCGTAGGCGACTTTATGAAACTGGCAGCTTATACCGGCAATGATTTCTATGCAACCATGGCAAGAAACACAATTATTGGACGTTTCCGCAGCTATGATGGTTATTACAGAAATGCTTTTATAACTTATCCGCAGGAAACCAATTATCCGTACGAAGGACCGGATTACACCGGTATTTACTGGCATCATATTCCGCCGTTCCTGGCAATGCTGGAAGATTTCCTGTTTAACCAGACCTTTGCATGGTCGGGAA
>CALXJH010000196.1 GCA_944388555.1 uncultured Clostridia bacterium | reverse complement strand
ATATAGGCGTAAAACGTGCAACGGAAGAATTGCAGATTGCCGTAAAACGCGCAGAAATTGACACGCCTACCGTGTCGGCAGAAATCATAGACAATCACATCGGGTATATTGTAATTGACCAGTTTGATATGGATACCGATCAGGAAATAGAGCAAAAAATCAACAGCTTAGAAGGCATTGATTCACTTATTATCGATCTGCGGGATAATCCTGGCGGCATATTACAGACCTGTTTAAGAACGTTAGATCTGTTTTTGGATGAAGGAACGTTGGTGATTGCACGCTATAAGGGTTCCGAGGAGGTATACGAAGCGGAAAAAGGTGCAAAATATACTATGCCAATGACCGTATTGGTTAATGGAGAAAGCGCCAGCTGTTCTGAAATTTTTGCCGCCTGCATGCAGGATAATCAGAGAGCCACGCTGGTAGGAACCACTACCTACGGAAAAGGAAGTATTCAGCGTACCTTTACGTTGCCGGAAAATGCTGCCGCCAATATTACAGTAGGACATTTTTGTTCACCGAATGGAAATCAAATTGATAAAGTTGGCGTTACACCCGATTTAGAAGTTGCGATGGAGCAGGAGGCAGAAGGTGCTGAGGACGTTCAGCTCGCCGCTGCGATTGAAACGCTTAAAAATAAATAAAAAAATATAAAAAATACTTGACAAAGTACAACTTTTATATTATAATAGTTCATGCGTTGAGAACGCGCGGCGTTACTCAAGCCAAAACTAAAAGCTGGTGTAGCTCAATTGGTAGAGCAGCTGATTTGTAATCAGCAGGTCGCGGGTTCGAGTCCCATCACCAGCTCCATATCTGGGCGAGTTCCCGAGTGGCCAAAGGGGGCAGACTGTAAATCTGTTGCATTTGCTTCGGTGGTTCGAATCCACCCTCTCCCACCAAAAACCGACATATGAAAATATGCCGGTTTTTTTGTACTTTACGAATGAATAGAGGGTAATTTAAAATGATGCACTATCATGATGCAAGCAAACATAACAACTTTTGTAACGGTGTTTATTTCTTAACTATTTTTATATAAACGGATAAGTGGAGGTGCTGGCATGCATGTAGCGATTGTCAAAAACTGTTTGAACATACATATAGATACAATGGTGAAGATTATTTAGAGAAAATTATGAGATGTGGTAACTAAGGATTTTTATGTAAGTATCTAAACTGTCCATCTCTTCCAGGTATGAGTGGTAAAATAGATACTAACCTGAAAAGCGCAGAAACCATAACGGTTTCTGCGCTTTTCGTGCCAAAGAGCAAGTTGCTTTTTTTGATAGTAAACGCCAAAATTAGGTAAGGGGGGACGTGAACTATGTTTGTCAGCATTTAGAGACTAGTTTTGCAATTCTTAGGCTTTATTTTTTAGAACAATGTAGGTCGTTGGCAGCATACCACTCCCATTGTACGGAAGTAGATACTTTTCCTCACAAAGAATAGATACTGGAGCAGAAATCGCGTCCTCGAAAAGTCTGAGATATGCCATATCGTGTGCAAGTTTTTTTAAGTGAACCGGCATATGGTTTTTCATTATCTTGGTTACTACCTCCATCAAAGTTTCTGCTTCGTTGGAAATATGTTCAGCAGCAGAAGAAAAAACATCCTTTAATTTTTGATATTGCTCTGCTGTAAATACGGGAGTATTTACAGCAAGACCGGATTCATCCAATAAAACATATCCTTTACGAACCATATCTGCAGCCACAACTTTATCGTTCTCGCTGAACTCCTCCGTAGCGCCCTTTGCGATATCTAAAAAGATATTTGTTACATTCTTGCGATTAAAGTAATAGGGATGTACCATTTCTCCGTTGATAGGAAAGTCCATAAACTGAACATAGTCGCCAGCTGCGTTTAATACGCTTGAAATGCCAAACCCAAATTGGGACAACCAATAGCTTTCGTTTCCTTTTTCAGAACCCCAAATAAAGCATTCAGTTCCAAACTTATCCCTTGGGTAAACAACATTGATTTTGCTTTGCAAAATATCAATTACAGCTCTATATAAGACAAAAGATGTCATCTGCCATCGAAACGTTTGATTGTTCATATCAGAACCGACAAAACCAATAGCACGAACTTCTGGTTCATGTTCCGCAATTGTTTTCTGCAAAATATCTGCAATACGTTCCCGAAGAGCCGCTGTTTTTACACCGACTTCGTTTGTGAAATCTTTCGTAAAGATCACAATGTTTGTATAATAACGATTGCCATCTTTTTTTATTAGACCATTTTCAAGCAATTTATTCAACTTATCTTCCATGTACGGCAGAGAAACGCCAATTTCCAAACTGATTTGCTCTGCGGTCAGCTTATCGTTATAGCATGCAAAAAGGATGTTTTGGGATATTTTACTGTCCCCCAAATGGTAATAACGGTTAGCGCCATTTCCCCAGAATGCAATAGAAAGTTCTCGGGGGTTGTAACTTTGACTACCATAATTTCGTTGCATATTCATGCCTTCTTTCAAAATTTGTCTTGATTTGAACAGCAGGTACTTAACCATGCTTTCGCTTATGGAGAGTCTAGTGGAAATATTAGAACATGACATGTTCTCTATGTAGTAAAGAATAACTGCCTTGCGATACTTTTCAGAAAGTAAAGTCAGCTCGCGACGAAGAAGATATAAAGTATCCTCTTCGTTTCCAAACAAATCATCAATATAGAATGCATTTTCTGGGAGTGCAAATTCCTTGTGTCTGGCTTTGTCTTTACACCAACCTTTATATACATTGCCCGCAATTGCCCACATAAAACCATAAAAAGCCTTTTCATCTCGGAGTTTATCAGCAGATTTGTATATTTCAAGAATGATTGTTTGTGCCAAATCTTCTGCATCAAACTGATTTGAAGTGCGAGCAGCGCAATACGATAGAAGCGTCTTTGCCATGACAGAAATTTTACTGTCAAGTTCGTGTCTTTCCAACATAGCACCTACTTTTCTTAAATTGATCACCGGTGATTTCATCTATATAGTGGAACAAATTCTGATTTGGTTAAACTTTCATCAAAAAATTATAAAGTCTATCAACGCTCATAGATATTTCTGTACTTAATATTTCGACCGGTATGGTAAATGTTTTATTTTTTACGGTTGTCTCTTTGAATCTATCTTTTACAAAAGGCACAATGTAATAAAAACAGGATTTCATATCAGTAATCCCCATGTCTAAACGTTAGAACTCTTTTTTCATTATAGCATAAAAATGTGAAATAGTCATCCAGCACATAAATCTGTGAAGAATGGCTTTTGATGAAATTATTTATATATCGTCTTTAATAAAACAATTGACTTCTTTTGTTTTATATAGGATAATAAGTAAAAGTATATTTTTAAACGTGTGGCAAACATTTTCGAGGACGCATCGCCAAATGCTTGCTTTATTGTAAGTTTTAACATAAAGATCTGTCTATTTTGTGATTGGCAGAGAACGCATCAACATCATAAACAGCGGGAGGTGAAGCAAGAAGTAGAGAGCTACCATATTTTGATTTAAAAGCGAGCAATTAAGGATAAAAGGGATTTTTATTTAAAATATAGCGCTATGTTAGAACAGAAGAACAAGCGGATTTCTGATGCGGACAATTGCGGCAATGCTTGCGCAAAGTGTGTTACATACAATTGTTATGTATAGTAGTGTATGCAGGGAAAGAAAAGGAAGGGAATTATATGAACGGAATATCATTTTCGATTTTTAATAAATCTGACGATATGGGGATATTAAATGCGCTTTTCGATATTTTGTATGATAACATGCATGTGATTGCGCCTACTGGGGACAGTTATGCTGTGGATAAACAAGCTTGGTTGTCATATATTCTTTCTGACCTTGAAAATCCTAATCGACGGATTGTTTTGATTAATGTGCATACCGAACTTGCAGGATATTTTATGTATTCTTTGCGTAATACAACCTTTATGATGGAAGACATACAATTTATGCCAAGATATCAGGGGGTGGGAATCTTCCGAAAATTGTACCGTTTTGTTTTCACCTTAATTCCGCAGGATGTAAAATTTGTTGAAGCGCAAGCAAACAAGGAAAATTTCAAATCACAAGGAATATGCAACCATTTCGGTTTACAGTGTATAGGTGTGAATAAAAACGGAAAGAGCTTTCGTTACCGAGGTTTGTATCAAGATTTAAAAGAACGTATACTGTCAACATGCTGTTATTGCGGTCGCGATTGCTCCAAGTGTGTTACATATATCGCAACGCAAAATAACGACGATGCTTTGAGAGCAAAGGCGCAAAAGTTCTATAAAGAAACGTTTAAAATGGATATCCCTCTTAAAAAAATCAACTGTGATGGCGGCCGATCGGATAATGTAATCACGTTCTGCAAAGAATGTCCCTTTGCCAAATGTTGTAAGAAGAAAAATATTGCATCCTGCAGTGAATGTCCAAAATATCCTTGCCGGGATATTTCAGAATACCAACAAAAGTATGGGAAGAAGTGTGATCAAATATAGCCATGGTCCCATTACCGGCGCAGCTCATGCTATCGTGTTGGATTATTTCCAACGCCGGTACCCATTGGGAAGCGGCATCTAAATCGTTTAAAGTAGTCTTAGAAAGCCTTATTGCGCCGTGTTTTTTGAGGCTGTTGATGGCATAATCCGCAAGTATATATATTTATCTTTTTCTTTGCCGGTATTGCTGCGGTGTGCTCCCGGTTTCTTCCCGGAAAGTCTGAATGAAATAATTATCGCTTTCGTATCCGCACATTTTGCCGATTTGCCGAATTGTATAGGCGCTGTACCGCAGCAGATTTTTGGCTTTTTGTATGCGGATGCGTTTCAAAGCCTGCATAACGGTTTTCCCCGTGCTGTTTGCATATAAATGGCAAAGCTGAAATTTATCCGTCCCTATGTAATCTGCAATTTCTTGGAGTGTCAGCGGTTTGTCTAAGTTGTGTTCCAAAAATTGTGTAATTTGCTCCGCTTTCGTAATCGGCTTTTTAAACAGTGCGTCTAATAATTCTGTTGCCCATGCAAACCCGTGCGCAGAGCGGATGGCGCCGGAAAAAGAGTTCCTGCAAAGTTCCATAAGTTCTGTGGTGGAGCTCAATAAAAAATCCGGTGTGCTGAAAAAGAAAAAATCACCCACGTTATAGTAATCCAGCAAACTTTCTCCGTTAAGAAACGTCAGCCACATGGTAGAAAAAGCACCGCCCGTGCTTTGATAGGCGTGTGCAACATTTTTTTTGGAAAAGAATCCCTGACCTTTCGTTAAAACTTTGTTTTTGCCGCCGGCGGTAAACACGCCTTCCCCTGCAGTCACCCATATAAACTGATGCAGCTCATAGCCTGACGGACGATGTATTTTTTGCTGTTCCCTCGATTCGCCGATTGTCATGGGAACAAACGGAAGATTGGGGGAAACGGATTTGTTAATTTCTACAAACATACGCAATATCCTTATATCATCTGCAATTATTTATCATTGACACAACCAATTTACTGCAATATAATTATATCAAGACATAAAATAAAAGTCAATGAAAATATAAAAAGAAAGAGGGATATTGCAATGAAAAAAACACGTGTTGGATTGATTGGCTGCGGCGGCAGGCAAAATGTGCATATTGACGCGTTGCTGCAGATGGAAGATGTAGAGATTGTTGCGGTTGCCGAGCCTTTGGATGACCGGCGTGCAGCGGCAGCGGCAAAGACAGGTGCAAAAAGACAGTATAAAAATCACACGGAATTGTATGACAGCGAAAGCAAAGAAACGCTGGACGCGCTTTTTATCGCAATTGAGCCAACTGCGCATACCGATACCGAAACAAGGGCTATTGAAATGGGGATTCCGTTTTTGGTAGAAAAGCCGATGACGCTGGATTTGAAACAGGCAGATCGAATTGCGGCCATGATCGAAGAAAAAAAGCTTATTACAGCAGTTGGATTCCAAGATCGGTACTTAGATTTAATGGAGATGGTAAAGGAAGAACTGCCTAAGCATAAACAGGGTGGAATTGTAAACGGTGCATGGATCGGCGGTATTCCCGGCGTTTGGTGGTGGCAGAAAAAATCGACCTGCGGCGGTCAGCTGGTAGAGCAAAACATTCATTTGGTGGATGGATTGCGCTGGCTGTTTGGTGAACCATTGTCTGTTTATGCGATCCATCAATCGGGAATGATTCGTCCTGGAATAGACGCAAGCCCCGAATACGACACGGATGATTATTCCATTTGCCTGATTCGGTTTAAGAATAATGTAACAGCATGCCTTGAAAGCGCTTGCTACTCCAAAGACGTGCGTCCAAACTGCGGTTTGGTTGTAATTTTGGACGATATGGTAATAGATTACCGTTTGCGGAACAATTTGATTATGACCACGAAGGATCGAACGGTAGATATAAAACGCGGCAACAATCAAACCTATAGTTTAGACCGTGACTTTATTGATGCAGTCAAAACCGGAGATGGAAGTCATATTCGATCACCTTATCAAGATGGTTTAAAATCACTTAAACTTGCTTTTGCGGCAAATCAATCCATGGAAACAGGCGAAGTTGTGTATTTTAAGGAGGAAGAATAATGAGAATATGCATACCTATTCCATGTTTTTTTGGCGACATGGATTTTGTTGAAGCGATTTATAAAGTAAAAGAGCTGGGATTTGATGCGGCGGAAACCTATAATTGGAAAAATTTAGACTTACAGGCGGTGCGCAATGCTTGTGCCGATACAGGCGTAGAACTCCTGAGCATGTGTACAACAGAATTTAACATGACCAATCCGGAAATGCGGCAAAAATGGCTGGATGGATTGAAAGAAAGTTGTGAAGCGGCTAAAGCTGCCGGCGTAAAACGTCTGATTACCCAAGTCGGAAACGACACCGGTGAAGAGCGGGCAAAGCAGCATGAAAGTATTGTAGAAGCGCTTAAAGCGGCAAAACCTATTTTGGATGACAGCGGCGTTACTATTATGATTGAGCCGTTAAACACCATTGTAAATCATCCGGGATACTATTTGTGGCAGGCAAGCGAGGCGTTTGACATCATTCATGAAGTGAACCACCCGCTTGTAAAAGTTGTATATGATATCTATCATCAGCAGGTAATGGAAGGGAATATTATTCCTAATATTACCAACAATTTAGACTGCATCGCCCATTTGCACAGTGCAGGACATCCGGGACGCATTGAATTGCAGTTTGGTGAAAATGATTATAAAGTGATTTTCCGCGCGGTAGACAACGCCGGCTACAAAGGCGCGTGCGGATTGGAATATCGGCCCACGTTGGGAAGTATAGAAAGCTTAAAGCGGTTTAAGGAAATTTATATGGCATAAAAAAAGATGCAGAATTAGAGGCGTACTCTAAAGGACAGTCGGTAAGCGTAGAGCGGTGTAACTATTAAGGTTGCACCGCTTTTGCCGTGTTTACGCACTTTTCAGCGGATTTGCCTTTATTTCTTCTATGAGTTCAAGCAGTTCTTTTTCGTCAGGTATGCTTATTAAACCAACGGCTGTGAAATGAATATCAATAGGAACTCTTTTAACTCCGTCAACCATCACACTATTATGTACCTCAATTCTTTTTATCAAAGTATTTACAATAGCAGGTGTCAGTTCCTTTAAATCGGTACACTCACGGATTGTTTCAAGAAATCTTTTCATATCCACTTTTTCTGTTTCTGCATCAATGATTGATTGTTCGAGATTAGATAAGCTTTCACGCAGTTCCTTTTGTTCAGTTTCAAAATTAGCTGACATTATGGCAAATCGTTCATCAGATATTTTGCCCATAACATTATCCGTATAAATTCGTTCAATCAATTTATCAAGCTCCGCAATTCGCTTTTTGGATTGTTCTGCTTTTAGCTTCATAGCTCGGATATTTTTCTCTCTGCCTTCAGCATTTTTCTTTGCGAACAGATAAACAAATACAGATTCAAAGCCTTGCACAAATTCTGCAACCTTTTGAATCGTTTCCAAAACAAGCTGACGAAGTACAATATCACGGATATAATGTATAGAACAAGTTCCCGTGTTTTCCTTGTAAGCGGCACATCTGTAAAATTCCTGTTTTTCATTTATGCTCTTTACAGCACAGAAATATAACTTTGAACCACAATCGGCACAATATACCAAGCCTGAAAAAATACTTTCTCTGCCCGTTGCATTATTTCTTCTGCGGTGTTTCCGTAACTCGTGTACTCTTTCCCAAGTTGTTTCATCAATAATAGCTTCTTGTGTATTGGGTATGATTTGCCACTCACTCTCAGGATTATGAACAACCTTATGTACCTTGTAGCTCACAAATGTACTTTTGAAATTTACAGTGCAACCCGTATATTGCTGATTGTCTAAAATTCTTCTTATTGTATCACTACACCAATTATACGGATCATCTGACGGCTTATTAAAAGTTGGTCTGCCGATAGAAGTAAAATATGTAGTGGGACTTGGTATTTTTTCTTGATGCAATCGTTTTACAATTTGTGATACTCTCAATCCGTCAAGATACAATTGATAGATGTACCGCACAATTTCAGCAGCAGGCTCGTCTATAACCCATTGTTTAGGATTGTCTTTGTCCTTTTTATATCCATAGGGAACTGTGGATGAAACTCTTTCGCCATTATCAGCCTTTGCTTTTTGTACTGCACGGATTTTTTTGCTCGTTTGTGCGGCGTACCACTCATTGAATATGTTGCTGAATGGCATCATTTCGGTTCCAGTTTCGTTAAATGTATCGACATTTTCCTGAATGGCAATAAACCTTATACCAAGCGTTGGGTATGTGATTTCAAGATATTTACCGACTTCAAGATAGTTTCTTCCGAAACGACTTAAATCCTTTACAATGATTGTGGAGATTTCTCCGTTTTCTGCCATCTTTTGCATACGCTGAAAATCAGGTCGTATAAATAATGAGGTGTGATAGCGATAGCGGCAAAAAGCTAATAAAATCAATGGTTTTGCGGACAGCGGATAGACAGGGAATGTGTTAAAAACTGAATA
>CALXJH010000195.1 GCA_944388555.1 uncultured Clostridia bacterium | reverse complement strand
AGGTTGTTTCCTGGTACGACAACGAGTGGGGCTACTCCAACAAGCTGCTGATGCTCATCGAGCACATGGCTGAGGTTGACAACAAGTAAGTTGTTGCAAGTATCCTCTGATTTTCGATAAAGTTGCTTATAGAACGTATTAAAAGTTCTAATGTGATTTTTTGAAGGTCTACGTTCTGTTAGATAATATGTGAATTTGTTACGGTAGCGAAAGCGAAATGGTTCGCGGAAACTACAGTAGCGGATGGACTATCATAACAGAAACAAATCGCACCTCTTTCTAAGGCATAACGCCGCAGAAAGAGGTGCTTTTTTATGTTATTAAAAGATGCAGCAAAGGAATTTGAGTTTAACTGCAAGTGTAGAAAACTGTCGGACAAAACCATTAAGAACTACAGTAAACTGATTTCGTATTTGCTGGACTACCTGAAAGACAGGCATATGGTTTTAACCTTGGAGGATATGCGCCCTGTATATATCAAAGGCTATATTATGGAGCTACAGGAGCAAGGGAAGAAACCGCAATATATCAACGACCAGATTAAAGCGTTTAAGGTCTTGTTCCGGTATTTGTACGAGGAAGGCTACACAGATACGATTTTGACAGACCGGATAAAGAACGTCAAAATGCCGAAAACCATTATTCAGACCTTTACCGAAAAGGAAGTAAAAGATATGGTTGATTTCTACCACGGGCAAAGCTATATGCAGCTTCGGGACAAACTGATGCTGATGACATTCTTTGACACAGGTATTCGTGTAAGCGAGCTGATAGGCATGAAGCTTTCGCAGATAAAAGATGAATATATCATCATATATGGGAAAGGCAGCAAAGAAAGGGTTGTTCCCAAAAGCCCGATGTTAAGCAAATGGCTTTTCAAATATATCAATACAAGGGAACATTACTTTGTGTACCGCCATGTATCGGAAAATGTATTTCTAAGCAGGAACGGCAGGCCGATGACAACCGAAGCGATTCACCGTGTTATCAAGATTGCAGGGAAAGGGGTTGGTGTCAATCGGGATATCCGAGTCAGCCCGCATACATGCAGACACACATTCGCACAGATGCAGTTAAAGAATGGTCTGGATTTGTATAGTCTGTCCCGCGTGATGGGACATTCCAACATCAGTATTACACAACGGTATTTGGAAGGTTTGAAGGATGATGAAGTGCTGAATGCCTGCAAATCTACAGGTATTTTAATGAATATCTGATAAGATACTTTTTAGATGTCTAAACCTGCTGTTTACAGTTTATTCATATATTTTCGCAACTTATTTGCGTTTTGCATATTGAAATAGAAACAATTTTATGGTATAATATGGAACATAAACAGTCAATATGGCGGCTTGATTAAAATGTATAAAACAAGTACTGGAAGAGTTTATATGCACCATTCTTCATAGGCTTTTCCACAAAAAAAGACTCCTGCCCGTTTTAAATAACCGCCTAAAATCAATAGAAGACTGTTGAGTTTTATATCTTAAAAGGAGTCTTGTTTATGATTACTGAAAATTTAAAAAATCTTGCGCAAAAATACCCAAAAGGCTTTTTCTCCTACAATGACGAGACATATTTTCGTATGGTCACTAAGGCGGACGAACAGGGTGAATATTTCATCGTAAACGCAGGTGATGCAGTGCAGCATTATCACCGTGATACCGATACAGTGACATATTTAAAGTTCTGCAAAGACAGAAACGGCTATGATACTGTGAAGATTCATGGGAAGAACGCGTTTGT
The DNA here is from genome assembly GCA_944388555.1 of uncultured Clostridia bacterium. GTDB lineage: Bacteria > Bacillota > Clostridia > RGIG6154 > RGIG6154 > RGIG6154. The sequence goes on along the minus strand of CALXJH010000195.1, from coordinate 1,046 downwards.
TCATCGATTGGTTGCGCAAAGATTTGTGCCCAATCCCTATAACTTACCGGAGGTACATCACATTGATGGCAATAAAAGCAATAATTGCTATCTCAATCTGGAGTGGTGTACACGCGCCGAACATAACGCGAAGCATGGGAAGCCGATTGTTGCGCTGGATAAGGAAACGAAGGAATTAAAATTCATGTTTCAAACTGCTGCTGAAGCGGAAAGAGAAACCGGCATACCCGCGACAGGAATTAGGGACTGTTGCAGAAAACGTTATCCGACCTATCGTGGTTATATCTGGATGTATGTGTCGGAATATGAAGTTTTACTAAATGAACCTGCCGCAAATGGTACATGATATACATAGCTCATACGGGGCTGTAGATGCCCTGTATTAAATTTTTTCACATTTTGCATATAAACGCTAATAAAATTAAAATACGGGCACATACAACATTTTAAACCAGCTTATGAAGAATGGAAAATAGGGATGCAGTTTTTGCTGCATCCCTATTTTTGAAGTTCACTTTTCAATTATCATATGCATATTGCAGTCGAGACAGGCGATATTAACATTTTTGGTGGCTCGAACAGAATTTCCACAGCAAGGGCAGATATATTTCCTTGTGCTGGATGCACGGGGCAGCAAGTTGTTGTCCGTGCCATTATGCGTTCCTGTTCCTGTCATATGGAAGCCTGCAAATTCGTTTCTACAAATCAGAATGTCAGTTAAGCCATTCTGTAGAATAAAGTCAAGAAGTTTATCGCTGGGCGAAGTATGCGCCCATCCATATTTCTGGCTGTAATCTACAATCAATCCATGAGATTCGGCGGATTCTTTAAAGCGTTTGTTGTGATAAGTATTTCCTCTACTGCAATCCTTAACGCCGTTTTCATAGTTGTAGTAATGTACCATTTCATGAAGGAGAGTAGCAGCAACATCTTCAATTGGCCTTGCAAGCGTTCCAGCTCCGATATTGATTTCGTGGGTTGCGCCCAGTTTGGAAACCCATGTATCCGCCTGCAAAGAAAAGTGTCCATATGCTCTTGGTGTAGAT
>CALXJH010000194.1 GCA_944388555.1 uncultured Clostridia bacterium | reverse complement strand
GTTGGTTTTTGCCGTTCTGATTTCGGTTTGCCTCATTTTTATTGCTGCATTAGGGGTTTTACTGGTAACCGGGAATTTTATTGTGAGGTAAAACAAATGGGAAAAATATTTTTGACAATTACAGGAACAGTTGTGGTTTTGAATCTTGCTTCTTTACTGATACCAGATGGAAAATATGAGAAATATGTACATTTTGTTGCGGGATTGATAATTCTGCTGACTGTTGCAGGCAGCGTGTTTCAGCTGCAAATAGACCACAACACGCTTTATTTTGACCAAGACGTATTTGTGCTTGAAAATCCGACGCTTCAGAATGAAGTCAAAACGCAGCTGATTGAACAAACCCTGAAAGAAAAACTGCTGCAGGAATTAGGGGTTGAGCCTGCACTTACTGTCTATTTTACAGGCGAGAACATTCAAAAAATAGAGGTGGCAGACTGCGGTGAAAAAAATACGCAGGTTGTGGAAACCATTCTTCAATATTGTGACATAAACCGCAGTGATATTATGATAAAATAAGGAGAAACTTATGAAAATCCCCCAAAATTTTAAAAATAAAAAATATATAATAATTTTAGTGTTCGGAGTCATATTATTGTTAATAGGAAATATATCTGTACCGGAAAAGAAAGCGGAAACAACTTTTTCAGTACAGACAGTAGACGAAAGCAAATTAAAAAAAACACTGGAAAAAATAGATGGAGCCGGCAAAGTGGAAGTTTTTATCAGCTATAAAAACAGCGGCACCAAACAAATTGCACAGCATGTTACCAGAGATGAAAGCGGCGTAGAGCTGGCACCGGAAAACATAGGGGACGATTTTTATGTGGTTTCGGTAGAAACACCGCAGATAACCGGCGTTTTAATCACTGCCACAGGCGCGGCGGATGAACAGGTAAAAAACAGGATTTTAAGAGGCGCAAAATATGCGTTAGGCGTACCTTATTCTAAAATCACAGTAGAACCCGGAGATTAAGGTGCGCATTATTTACCCGTAATTGCTGCAAAAAAAAGAGAGGAGCATAAAAAATGAAAGTCAACGGTAAAAAAATAATGTCCATTGCCCTGATTGGGCTTCTGTGTACTGCAATTTATCTGAATTGGACATATAGCAGCGAAGATGAAAACGGTGGAGATACGGCAAAAATCTTAGGAGAAGCGGCATATGTTAACAATGATATCCAGTTAGAAGAGGGTGACATCTATGCAGACAAACGTTTAGAGCGGGAAAAGGCAAGAGAACAGTCGCTGGAATTGATTGAACAGGTGCTGGCAGATGCAACCGCCGATGAAGAAACCAGAAAAACAGCCCAGCAGGAAAAATTGGATATTGCCAATGCCATTGAGTTTGAAGCTACATGTGAATCACTGCTCAAAAGCAAAGGTTTTAATGAAGTGATGGTGTCTATTACGGGTCAGCAGGCAGTGGTATGTGTTAACGTTGAAACGCTGATTCCGACCGAAATTGCGCAGGTGCAGGATATTATCTCTTCTACTTCCGGGATAGAGCCAAGCGAAATAAAAATTATATTAGCCCATTGAAATCCTGAAAAATGTGTGATATAATTAATATACATAAACACAAGCATGTAAGCTTAAAATAAGCGTGATATAAGGAATCCTTTGCTTAGCAGCTTCTTGAAGATTCTTTCAAAAGATGCTGTAAAAGAAAGGAAGGGTATGTTTAAAATTCATAAGAAAAACAGGAGGAAATGGATATGGCAGTGGAACAGAAAGACACAAATGGCTTGGGAACAATCAAAATTTCTGATGAGGTTATTTCAACCGTTTCTGAAATTGCACTTGGAGATATTGAAGGCGTTTACGGCATTGCAGACGGTACAAAGAATTTTGCTTTTGGAATTAAAACGTTCGGGAAAGGCGTTCGCGCTGAAATGAAAGACGGCGTGGTGGTTGTGGATATTGATGTTGTTGTTTGGCATGGTGTGAATATCCCGGAAGTTGCTTGGGAAATTCAGGGCAAAGTAAAAAAAGCGGTTGAAAGCATGACCGGATTACTGGTGCAAAAAGTGAATGTAAATGTCAAAGATATTAAGCTTCCCGACGACAAGACGCCCGAAGAAACAACGGATAATACGCCAAATACCGAATCGTAAAATGAAATTTTTAAGCCTGAAATCATTTGGTTTCAGGCTTTTTTGTTCTAAAAAACAAAAAAAGGGATTGACAAAATATAAAAATGCGTTATAATATGTATAACAATAAATATTTATGGTTACAAATATTTACGAAATACAATAAAGGAGGCGTGTTATGAGCTGTTCATTAACAGATATTTTTAAAGTTTTGTCTGACGAAAATCGTTTAAAAATTGTCAGGGCGCTGGCAAAGGAAAGCTTATGCGCCTATCAATTATTAGAAGGGCTGGGCATATCACAACCGACATTGTCGCATCATATGAAAATTTTGACAGACGCCGGACTTGTGCAGCCAAGGAAATTAAAAACACAGGTGTATTATGATTTGAATAGAGATCAAGTGAGCTGCCTGTGCGGGTTTATAAGAGAAATTAGCTGCGGCGGGCGTAATTGCACGCACGAAACAGGAGAATAAGAAAGGAAGGCACAAAAGCAATGTGTATACATGATATTTATTTTGATCACGGTGCAACAACGCCGACGCGCCCGGAAGTGGTGGCAAAAATGCTGCCGTATTTCGGTCAGTTTTACGGAAATGCATCCGGCGTTTATCGCTTGGCAAGAGAGAGCCGGCGTGCCGTTGAAGAAGCAAGAGGCATAGTTGCCAAAGCCATTGGCGCCGGCGAAAAAGAAATTTATTTCACAGCCGGCGGTTCGGAATCAGACAATTGGGCGATAAAAGGCGTAGCGTATGCAAATAAGCAAAAGGGAAACCATATTATTACTACAAAAATCGAACATCACGCGGTGCTCCATACCTGTAAAGCACTTGAAAAAGAAGGCTTTGAAGTTACTTATCTGGATGTAGATGCATATGGGAAAATTTCTTTAGACGAATTAGAAAAGGCAATTACGGATAAAACAATCTTAATTACCATCATGTTTGCAAACAATGAAATAGGAACCATTGAACCAGTTGCGGAGATTGGAGCGATCGCGCACAAACACGGCGTTTATTTTCATTGCGACGCGGTGCAGGCAGTCGGGCATGTTCCGATTGATGTGGAAAAGATGCAGATAGATATGCTGTCAATGTCAGCTCACAAATTCAGCGGACCAAAGGGAATTGGCGCCTTATACATCCGTAAAGGGGTGCGGCTGAACAATTTGATTGAAGGCGGCGCGCAGGAAAGAAATAAGCGCGCAGGCACTGAAAATGTACCTGCTATTGTGGGTATGGCAGAGGCTTTAAGGCTTGCGGTAGAGGAGATGGACGCGCATACCCAGCAGCTTATTCGTATGCGGGACAGAATTATTCATGAAATCCTTGAAAACATTCCGTATGTGCGCTTGAACGGACATCCGACCGACCGTTTGCCGGGCAATGTAAATCTTTCATTTGAGTATATTGAAGGAGAGTCTTTACTGTTATCATTGGACTTAAAGGGGATCGCGGCTTCTTCCGGTTCTGCATGTACTTCCGGTTCGCTCGATCCGTCACACGTATTGCTGGCAATTGGTTTGAGCCATGAGATTGCGCACGGTTCTTTGCGCATAACATTAGGTTATGAAAATACAGATGACGACATTGATTATCTGTTTTCGGTTCTGCCGGAAATTGTAAACAGACTGCGTATGATGTCGCCGTTATATGAAGAAGTATTGAAAGGAGAGAAAAAATAATGCAGTATACAGATAAAGTCATTCAGCATTTTACCAATCCACAGAATGTGGGAGAAATCGAAAACGCAGACGGCGTAGGTGAAGTAGGAAACGCAAAATGCGGAGATATCATGAAAATGTATCTTAAAATTGACAATGACATTATTACAGATGTTAAGTTTAAAACATACAGCTGTGGTGCCGCCATTGCAACCAGCAGTGTTGCAACCGAGATGATCAAGGGAAAAAGCGTCGATGAGGCACTGAAATTAAAGAACAGCGAAGTAGTGGAAGCTTTGGGCGGATTGCCGGATGTCAAAATTCATTGCAGTGTTTTGGCAGAGGAAGCAATCAAAAAAGCAATTGGTGATTACTACACCAAAAAGGGTATATTTACCGAAGAAAAAGAATGCAGCTGCTGCTGTGAAGATT
>CALXJH010000193.1 GCA_944388555.1 uncultured Clostridia bacterium | reverse complement strand
CAACTTCCTGTAAATCTTTGGTATAAGTATAAATGGTATCATTGCCAAGATTCACCGCCAGCACATACTGCTTATCGGGCGAAGTGCATACATAATGTGTATGCGGTCCGCACTGCCGGACAGGATGCGGCCCTTTGCCTGTCTGCTGCACTGTTATGCCCGGAATGCTGACCAAATTTCCCGACAGATAATTTGTAACATATACTCTATCCGCTTCCGGCCACAAATGGCAGGCGCAAACACCATTTGTGCTGCCCAGATCCGTGTAATCTGTCAATACACCCTCCGGCTGGATGTTATACCGCACAAGGCGGCCTTCCCCATTTCCGCCGGTCAGAACATACATCTGATTCTGTTTTCTTGCCAGATACATGGGATATGCCGCAGGTGTGCGGTTCAGAAACGTAATTTGTCCCTCTGTCGAAAGTCGGTAAGCATAAATACCTCCGTCCGCAGTGCAACATGCAAAATAAATAATGTTCTCCATTTCGCTGCACCCTCCCTTTCGCTTACAAGCAAACAGTTTCTCCCTTTGGAATTTTTACGGTTTTACCATCTGCACTTACCCATACATCCGTTGCTGTAGGATTATACACCTGCTTGTTGTCCAAAGAAACTTTCAGTGCGCGCAATGCGTCCACATATTCTTTAATTTCAATATTTGTCGCGTACCAAACATATGGTAAATTACACATTTTTTTACAAAATTCTTCTATAATATGCCATTTATCACCATACCGCTGAAATTCATACGCATGTCCCCATACATAAAATAGTTTAATGCCTTTCCATGGCGTTTGCATAATCTGCAAAAAACGATCTGCCATTTCCAGGCAGTCATTATGATGGCAGGTCGGATGCCATTGCATAAAATCTTCAGGCAATGAGAATGCTTTGGTTGATTGGACGGTACGTGCATATTCCATCCCGCAGTTTTTTAAAATCTGAATAATTTGCGCGTTATACTGTCCAAATGCGTAAGAACATCCCCGCAGCAATCTGCCGGTAAGGGGTTCTAAAACCTTTCGGTCCTGCATAAATTCCATTGCCACATTCATATTCGAAAGCTCCGGCAAATGCAGATGCTTATATCCGTGACAGGAAATTTCATGTCCTTCGTACAACGTTTTTATCTCTTCCGGCGTGCATTTTCCGGGATTGCCCAGCGTGCCGGCATTTATATGGAATGTACCCTTCATCCCATAGGTATTGAGTATTTCAACCAGGCGCTTATCCTCCTCCGGCGCGTCGTCATAGCTAAATGTCAGTGCCGCCGGCTTTCCGTCTTTAAACCTGTTAAAAACTACCATACTTACACCTCCGGTATTTCTACTTTTATCTGCTCTGAACCTAAATCTGCCGATTTTTTGATGCCAGACAAAATCGCCTGATTGTATATAATCTGGCTGGTTGGAATGGGTGCAGGCAAATCTTTTTCAATAGCATCTACAAACGAGCGTACTTTTAATTCAAAGCACGGAACATTTGATTCTTTCATAGGAATTTCACTTACAATCTGCTCGCCAGCCACTTCGCTGTATAGCTTCAGCGGACCGCCGATTGAACCGTTCCAGCAATCGGTAGACGGAATTCTGAGTCCGGCTTTTGTGCCAAGTATAATCGTATCACCGGGTGTGTCCATGTTCATTGCCCAAGATATACGGAAATCTACGATAATATCGCCTTCCAGTTTTATAAAACCGGCTGCAAAATCGTCTACACCAAATTTTTTTGCAAATTCCGGATGATTATTCTGCTGATATCTTACGTAGTTCGGATCTGTTCCGAAATAGTTGGACGTATACCCTGTCACACTCAGAGGCTTCGGATAATTCAGCGCATTTAACACAACATCCAGCGCATAGCAACCTATATCTCCCAGTGCGCCCAAGCCCGCTGTATCTTTTTCGATAAAAGTGGTATGCGTGCCTGCCGGAATGCCCCTTCTTCTGCCGCCGCCGGTCTGTATATAATAAATTTTACCTAAAACACCCGACTGCACCACTTTTTTTACCATTTTCATATTTTCATCAAAACGTGGCTGGAAACCAATGGTCAGAATCTTTCCGCTTTCCTTTTCCGCGCGCATCATTTCAATGCCTTCTTCCAGAGTAACACACATAGGTTTTTCCAGCAAAACATGTAACCCTTTTTTCAAAGCTGCAATGGTACATTCCGCATGTGTCATATTATATGTGCAAACGCTTACACCGTCCAGGTGCAGACTTTCATCCTCTAAGAGTTCTGTATGGCTGTTATAGCATTTGGCTTGTACGCCAAATTCTTCGAAAAACTTCTCAGCCTTATGCGGAATTAAATCGGCACCTGCCACTACTTCCACATCATCGAATTTTAAATACTGCTGCATATGTGCGTGTGCAATTCCTCCGCACCCGATAATTCCTATTCTCACCTTTCGTCCTGTAACGCCCATTGCTTTTTCCTCCTCATATTCTATTTAAATTTTTACAGTTGTTTTAAATATGCTGCTGCTTTTTTGCAGCTTTCCATGGCGTTTTTGCCTTCGTACTCATAAATATATTCCATGCCGCACTCCTGCGTCATTTGCAAAATTCTCTTAAAATCGATCACGCCGTTGCCTGCGTATGTATCTTCTTTATCGGCCTCCGAAGTGATTTCCTTCAAATGCATGGTCGGCATTCTGTTTTTATACTTCTCTATTTGTGCATAGACATCCGCATCGGCACGAAATACATGAAAAGTATCCATCTGTGCATATACATAATTCGGATCTGTTAATTCAAACAGCAAATCCCAAACGCATTTGCCTCCGAACGTCAGCCAAAACTCTCCGGCATGGTTATGATAACCAAAATAAAATCCGTTTTCTTTTAAAATACGGCCTGTTTTGTTAAATTCCTCCGCCTTTTGTTTTACAGCAGACAAGGTTTCTAAGCTCGCATAGGGACACACGATGTGCTTTGCGCCTAAATAAGAAAGATATTCCATATATTCCTCTTCTTTGCCGCATATATCACTTGCATGCGCCGAAATTGCCTTTAGCCCTGCTTGCTCTAAGTACTGTTTCATTTTCTCCTTTGGCACATCTCCAAACCCCGCAAACTCTACACCGGTATATCCCATTTCAGGCACTGCCTGCAACGTTTTTTCGAATCCGTTCTGCTGTATTTCTGATTGAATAGAATATAATTGTAATGATAACTCCTGCATACAAAATCTCCCTTCTTGTTTTTAGCATTTCCCCTCAGTTACTGGGAATATATTCTTGGACTTATTATACTACAAAGCATTTAAATGTCAATAAAAACCGCCAAAAAAACAAAAGACTTGCATTTTTACAAAAAATGTGTTACAATACTATTACATTTTTGTGATAACCTGTACATTTGATTTTGGTATTATGTATAAACCTTGTAAATAAAAGCCGTATTTACGCGGCAGGATGGAGAATGATATGGTTAAAAAAAGTATTTGTTTACTTATAATATTTGTTGTTTGCTTCACAAGCTTAAACGTACTGGCTGCACCTGATACGGCAGAAGGTTTTGAAATTCCTATCGATGTTATGCTTAACGGAGATTTTATTCTGTGCACGCAAAAACCCTTTATCGAAAACGGCACCACATATATTCCGATTCGTTCTTTCGCAGACGCCATTGGCGCAACGCTCACCTGGAATGATGCAGATCAATCTGCACTGTTAGAGAAAAACGGAATATCTATTTTGTTTTATGCCGACCAAAACAACTATGTTCAAAACGGAACGAAAGTAGACGGAAACGGTGCAAAGCTGCATAAGGATACGTTGTTTGCACCTGTAAAAGCTCTTTGTTCTCCCTTTGGCTGGGAAATTGCGTGGGATGATTTTTATTATGTTGTGTATATTACCGCCCCGGGTATAACGGTTGCAGAAACCTGCAAAGATTTCTCCTACACCTTCAATGATATGTTATGGCTGTCAAAACTTACACATATCGAATGCGGAAATCAAAGTATTGCAACAAGGATCGGTGTTGCCAATACCGTTTTAAACCGCGTTGCATCCCCTCTTTATCCAAATACGATTCCTGAAGCAATCATGGATACAAAGCACGGCGTACAATATCCGCCGGCACACACCGAAAAAATGAAAAACTGTGTACCCAGCGCTTCCAGCATGATAGCCGCAAAATGTGCGTTAAACGGTATCAATTTAGTAGGCAACTCGGTCGCATTTACACATGTTGATCTGACTGCACAGTCCTGGGCAGCAAACAATATGCAGCATTTTGTAACCATCGGTGTAGTAGCCTTTTATGCGTTTTAAACAGCAACCCGATATTGCTCAGCCATATACTTGAAAGAACGAAACTAACGTTGCGGCAAGAAATGCAATTTTCACATACAGATGTAATTCGTTTTACTTTTTGTTTAGACATGCCAGTCTGTTATTTCGTCTTGATGCAAGATATGTAAATAAAAAAACAAGGCTATAAATAGCCTTGTTTTTTGTTTTAAAGCCTAAAAGATTCTATATTTTCATTTGTGCAGCAATATTCTGCAAAATCACCGAATCCGTAATGCCTGGGGAAGCAAACGGTAAAAACCACTTCCGTCTTTTGATTTTGTTTTTCAATTTCTATATCTTCAATAATAACCTCGTTTTCTTCTAATACGCGCTTTACTTCCGCAAAATGATCTTTCCCCGGCTTTAGAATCACCGTCAGCCGGTCATATTTATTCCGAATGAAGTTTTTATGTAAAATCACCTGAAATAAAACGATAATAAATGCAGCTGAAATGCCCAAAATATACATACCCGCACCAATTGCCATACCGATACCTGCCGTAGCCCAAACACCAGCCGCAGTCGTAAGTCCTGTTATCATTCTCTTGTGTACAAAGATCATACCTGCGCCTAAAAAACCAACCCCTGACACAATTTGCGCCGCAATACGAGATGAGTCATAATTCGCATTGCCGCCGTATAAAGAAATAACCATGATCAGCGCTGAAGCCAATGCTACAATAGCATGTGTGCGTATGCCTGCTTCCTTTCCGCGGTTTCGCCGTTCATAGCCGATCAGTACGCCGCATATGCCTGCAATAATAATACGTAACAACCATTCTGCCTGCATCAATAAATAATCCTGCATTCTTGTTCCTCCTTTTGTTACATATATATGCTGAAAAAAACGTTTTACAACATGTTTTATTCATTTAGTATAATCTAAACCCATGCGTTTGTCAAGCCGTGCCGGATATATAAAAAAAGCCGGCTGCACGCCCGACCTTTTTCTCAGAGTAAAACACTATAAGAATATTTCACTTAATAATAACAAATCTGTCTTTTTTTGTCAAGTAACCGTTCAAGGAGGAAATACCATGCAAAAAACACTTTATGAATTAGGCAGCCTATGGCTTCTGAGTATACAAAGCTATGTAAAACCAACCACTTTTTCAAAATACGCCTGTATTCTTTCAAATCACCTGGCACCTGTTTTTGGCAATATTGAAATAAACCGAATACAGGAGCAAGAAATTTACGCATTTACCCACCAAAAGCTTTCCAATTTAAGCAGCAAAACAGTTTATGACATCTTATCTGTTTTTAAAATGATTGTTCGGTTTTCAGAAAAGCGCGGCGTTCGAAGCGCTATACGCTTAGAAGATATTGTTGTAAGATATTCCGTACCCAAAATACGCATTTTAACAAAAGATGAACAAAGACGTTTAGAAAGCTATGCGTTCAGTCATCTTGACGAAAAAACCATCGGTATACTCATCGGTTTATATACCGGACTGCGCATTGGAGAAATCTGCGGGCTCCGCTGGTCAAACATCAAAGACGGGATTCTTAAAGTTCGGACAAGCATTCAACGTACACAGTGTTTTAACAACCACTCTCCAAAAACAAAATTACTTCTTCTTCCGCCTAAAAGCGCCTGCTCTGTCCGGGATATTCCTTTACCTGAATTTCTGATTCCTGTTTTGGAAAAGCAGCGCATTGACAATGCCTATGTTCTGACAGGCAGCATATCCAAATACACAGAACCACGTTGTTACGCAAATGTTTTCAAAAGGCATCTATGTGCCTGTGGTATTTCGCAAGTTTCGTTTCATACGCTAAGGCACACATTTGCAACCAGATGTATAGAAAGCGGCGTCGATTTAAAAAGCTTAAGCGAGATACTTGGTCATGCAAGCGTGAACATAACCTTAAACCGATACGTACATACTTCCATAGAATTTAAGCGCTCACAAATGCAAAAGTTAAAGCGCATATTATAAAATATTCCATGTCTTTTCTTATAGTGTTTTACTCTGAGAAAAAGAAAAGCGAGGAAGATAAAATGAACGCCGAAACAAGAAATACGGGATTGGATATCATTCGAACAGCTGCAATTATATTTGTTATGATTACGCACATGCTCAATTACACAGGACTTATGCATATAAATTTAAGAAGCTTTCAATGGATCGTTTACGACATCATCCATTATGCTTCTATGCTATGTGTGCCGCTGTTTCTGCTTTTGACCGGATTTTTGCATGCCAAACGGCGTATTTCTTTTCGTCACTACGCTTCTATTTTACCTATTATAGTTTCGTATCTGAGTGTCTGTGCAATAACTGCGCCTATAATTCTACATCTTTTCGGATTAAACGATAGCAGCATCGGCGCTTTTATTCTTTCTATATTCAACTTCCAGTTTGGTTACTCCTGGTATGTAGAAATGTATCTATCTTTATTTCTCGTAATTCCTTTTTTAAATCTTTTAGCTGACAATCTGATGCAAAAGCAGATGACCGTTTTTATTGCACTGCTGATTTTTTCTACAATGCTGCCCGCGCTTTTAATAGGATTTAAACTTCCTAACGGTCTGACGCTTGATGTATTTCCCGACTTTTTCGAAAACAATTATGTTATTACATATTATATGATCGGCAGCTATATCGCACGTTTTAACCCGGCACCATCCCGTTTTCGCTGTTTGCTCTTTTCTATCGGCATTTTAGGTGCAGAATCTGTCGTATGTTTTTTACTCTCTGCACAGCAATACGCATGGGAACCGTTTAACAAAAACGCCGCACTTACACATATGCTTGCCGCCGTCGGTCTTTTTTTGGCATTGTACACGGTGCAGCTAAAATCAAGGTTTCTGCAGCGCCTTTTTATGGAAATTTCGGTATGTTCTTTTGAAATGTATTTAATTTCCTATTGCACAGACCGTATACTCTTTACTTATCTGACGCTTCCGGCGTGGCAGATTTTGTGTATCAACTTTATACTAACGTTTTGCACCGCCAGACTTATTCATTCTTTTACGGCTCCATTCGGAAGATATGTAAAAAATATTCTTTTGGAAAAAATAAAGCTAAATCCTTAATTTCCCCGAAACCCGCCCCGTAGGGTTTTGAAGCAAGTTCAATATAAAGTGCGGATTCCTCAAGCCTGCGAAGGTTGATGCACCGAGCAGGGACTGTATTAAATACTATATCCATGCGTCCTAATATCTCATCCGCTTCACACATGGGACACGCCTCGTATCCTTCCGCAAAAATCCACGCAAGCGCTTCCGGTTTGCGCGCTGCAACATATACTTTTGCGCCTAAATTCTTAAGCATCACTGAAAGCACTTTGCCGATCCTCCCATAGCCCAAAACCAGAACCTTGGAACCAAACATAGAATGAACCGTATTTTCCATAGCAACCTGCACGGCGCCTTCTGCTGTCAGCACTGCATTTTTTATGCTGAAGCTTTCATCTTTCAAATAATCAACGGCTATAATATTCTTCTGATTGGCCAGCGCCTGTATATACGGCGTAAGTTTACCTCCATACACCTTATAATTGTTGGTCATAAATGTAAACAATTCTTCCAGGACCGGTTTTGTTTCATATGCACAGTTTAAATAAATATCATCCTTCGTACAGGGTAACGGCAGTATAACGCCTTCGCATTCCTCAAAACACGGACGGCTGCAAACCGAAACCTGCGGCGAAAGATACGGACTGTCTACTACCATATAAGTAAGTACCTTATACCCTTTATGCGCAAGGGCATTGGCAACTCCAATTTGCCGCAAATCGCCGCCCACGACCAAATAATTTTGTATTTGCACCAAAAACACCTCGCTTATGTTACATACTATGCGAAAACAAAGATAAGGGTGTCTTTCATATTGGCTATATGGTTTCTGAAAAACACGGTCATGTTCGGCTGTAAACTTAAAGTAACACAAAAAAGCAGCAAGGTGAGTCCCTGCTGCTTCTTCAAAAAAGTTCTTTTAAATCAATGGCGGTCTACTTCCCAGGAAAGTATACTGCCGTCTGCCGCTGAAATATCCGCTGAGTATTCAACGCCGTTTTTGTAAAATTCTATTTCATATTTCTTTACGCCACGGTCATAATCTACGTCCGCTTTTACAAATTGCACGTCTTTAGCAGTAAGTCCTGCTTTCGCCAACGCAATCTCTTTGGCTTTTTCTACTGTAATTTCACCGGCAGTCGTATTTGTATTTGTGTTTGTATTTGAATTCGATGAAGCCGCATTGTTACCGGTTGTCTGGTCCGCGCCGCTTCCTACAATAACGTCAGCATCTGTTACGGTAGAAGGGCTGTCTTTTAGCTCAATACGTTTATCTTCTTCATACCAGTAAACAGTCTTTCCCATCAGCTCTCCGATTGCACGCAATGGAAGGTAAGTCGTTCCGTTATATAGCAACGGGTACGCAATTTTTCCGTCTGCGGTTTTGAATGTTTTTTCCATTCCGTCTACTACAATTGTAAAATCATCACGTATTTCTGCCTGCACTTTCTGAAACAGCGTTTGTGCGGATACGCCGATAACAATACCTACTACACACATAATAGAAGCTATCACAATAATTGCACTCTTTTTCATACCTGCATCCATCCTTTCTTCTTAACTTATAACTTTTCTTATGTTTCAGATGATTCTGTCTTTCCTGTAATATGTATTTATTATACTCCAAAATTTAAAATTTTGCAATATATTTTTACTTTATTGTAATTTTCTCTTGACATTTCAAGCATATTGCTATATACTATATATATACCCGGTGGGGGTATATTACAACAAAATAAGGAGGTAATAACCATGTCAGAACAATGTGCATGCCATAAAACAAAGCAAAGATCCGCCGAAGAATACAAACGTCTTATCCACCGACTCAACCGTATTGAAGGGCAAATTCGCGGCATTCGCGGCATGGTAGAAAACAGTGCATACTGCGTGGATATTTTAACACAGGTTTCTGCCGCCACTTCCGCACTAAACGCCTTTAATAAAGAATTACTTGCAAACCATATCCGCACTTGCGTGATACAGGACATACAAAACGGAAATGATGAAATCATTGACGAATTGGTAACTACACTGCAAAAACTAATGAAATGAGGTGATTCAAAATTGGAGCAATATAACATAAAAGGAATGAGCTGTGCCGCTTGCAGCGCAAATGTTGAAAAAGCCGTTTCTGCCGTACCAGGCGTTACATCCTGCTCAGTAAATTTATTGACCAATTCTATGGGGGTTGAAGGCACAGCAACAGCGGAACAGAGTATCCGGGCGGTTGAAAATGCCGGTTACGGCGCGTCAAAAAAGCAGCGCACTGGTGAAAATACCCCCCTGCCGGAAGATAGTCTCGCGGACACTCAAACACCTGTTTTAAAACGCAGACTCTATGCGTCTTTGTTTTTTTTGGTAATTTTAATGTATTTTTCAATGGGGCATATGCTGTGGAGCTGGCCGCTTCCGCCCTTCTTTGAAAACAATCCGCTGGCAAACGGTTTACTGCAGCTGCTTCTTACCTCTATCATTATGGTTATCAACCAAACGTTTTTTGTAAGCGGATTTAAAGGGCTTTTACATCGAACTCCCAATATGGACACACTTGTCGCACTGGGCTCTTCTGCCGCATTCATATACAGCGTCTACGCGCTTTTTGCTATGACGGCAGTATTTCCACAAGACCAAATATCCGCCATGCACTATATGGATGAATTTTATTTTGAGTCTGCAGCGATGATTCTTACGTTAATTACACTTGGCAAAATGCTGGAATCACGTTCAAAAGGCAAAACGACAAACGCATTAAAAGCGCTCATGGCCTTGTCCCCGAAAACTGCAACAGTCATACGCGATCAGCAGGAAATAACAATTCCTGTTGAGCAAGTGCACAAAGAAGATGTTTTTATTGTTCGTCCTGGGCAAACCATTCCGGTAGACGGAATTGTACTGGAAGGGCACGGTGCGGTAGACGAAGCGGCGCTTACAGGAGAAAGTATACCAGTTGACAAAAAGATCGGCGATTCCGTTTCTGCCGCGACTATAAATCAATCCGGCTTTTTGCGCTGCCAGGCAAGCCGCGTCGGTAAGGATACGACCCTTTCTCAGATTATCCAGATGGTAAGCGACGCTTCTGCTACCAAAGCGCCTATCGCCAAAGTTGCCGATAAGGTATCCGGCGTATTTGTTCCTGCCGTTATTATCATTGCCGTTATTACAACGATTGTATGGCTGCTATTGGGTATGGATATTGGCTATGCCTTAGCAAGAGGCATATCGGTACTGGTCATCAGCTGTCCTTGTGCATTAGGCCTTGCAACACCAGTTGCCATTATGGTAGGAAACGGTGTGGGCGCCAGGAACGGGATTTTATTTAAAACTTCCACTGCGCTGGAAAATGCCGGAAAAGTGAAAATAGTCGCTTTAGATAAAACAGGCACCATTACGAAAGGAGAGCCAAGCGTAACAGACATCCTTCGCATAGAGGCCAAAGACAGCATTACACTGCTGCAATACGCTTATTCCCTTGAGAAAATGAGCGAACATCCGCTTGCCAAAGCAGTTGTTAAGGAAGCAGAAAATAAACAGATACAACCCTTGGACATACAGGACTTTTCGACTATGCCGGGAAACGGCTTAATCGGAAAATGCAACGGTGAAACACTGCGCGGCGGCAATTTTGCGTATATCAGCCAGCACGTATCTATTCCTGAAAATATAGAATCAAAAATCAAAGATTTTGCTGCTGACGGAAAAACACCGCTTATATTTACCTTCGGGCAAACGCTGTTAGGTATAATTGCTGTTGCGGATGTGATAAAACCAGACAGTCCCGCTGCTATACGCACACTGCAAGGTATGGGTTTGCAGGTGGTTATGATTACGGGAGACAACGCCTTAACAGCCAATGCCATCGGAAAACAGGCAGGGGTGGACACTGTTATTGCAGATGTTCTGCCAGATGGCAAAGAAAAAGTCATCCAATCGTTAAAGCAACAAGGCAGCGTGGCAATGGTCGGTGACGGAATCAACGATGCGCCTGCCCTGACCAGCGCTGATATTGGAATTGCCATTGGTGCCGGCACAGATATTGCAATCGACGCGGCAGATATTGTTTTAATGCACAGTAGACTCTCTGACGTTCCCGCGGCGATTCGACTTAGCCGAAGAACTTTAACCAATATTCATGAAAATTTGTTCTGGGCGTTTATTTATAACATTTTCGGTATTCCGCTTGCTGCCGGACTTCTGATTTCTGCATTCAACTGGTCGCTGAACCCTATGTTTGCAGCGGCGGCTATGAGTTTATCGAGTTTCTGTGTTGTTTCTAACGCGCTAAGACTTAATTTTGTTCAGATACACAGTTCTAAACACGATCACAAAATTGCTTTAAAGCAATCTAAACAAATAAAGGAGGAAAAAACAATGAAAAAAAACATGCAGATTGAAGGTATGATGTGCGCGCATTGCGAATCCCGCGTCCAAAAAGCTTTACAAGCATTATCGGATGTAGATTCCGTACAGGTAAGCCATGAAAGCGGCACGGCAGTTGTATATTCTCATACAGATATTCCGGATTCCGTGCTTAAGGCTACGGTTGAAAACGAAGGATATAAAGTAACAAATATACAATAAATTTATGTAATTTTTAGCTATTTTTCAATATACAAAAAGGGCATTGCATTCTTTGCAATGTCCTTTTTTACATACGCTCTATTTTTTAAAGCAGAATGCCTGTTCAGCACTACTCAATCTTCATGGATGCCATTTCCTCTTTGGTGACGCCGTTTTTCTTTGCATAATTTATCCAGTATTGCGTAGAAGCACGAATAAACATATTTTTTGAAATTGGCATTGTCACGCCGTAAATTCTATACTTTTTCTCAATAATAGACGTTGCCAATTTTTTTATCTTCCGTTTAACCAGCCATTTAAAAGGGGTAGACAGTATCGCCTCTCCACTTCCAATCTCTAACGCCGATCCGAATGTATAGCCATTTTTACTGCAAAATAATTGCATCATTTTCAAAGCTGTATGGTTTTGCTGATACTCTATAAAGCCGCAATTTACCAATATAGATATGACAGGCCTGGTTTCCGGCGGATTTTCCTCCAGGAATTTCAGAAAGGAAAGCAAAGTAACCGGCAACCCATCGGCGTAAAGCGGGAACACAAACAAAACATTGGAAACATCTTTCATTTTCGCACATAGACTCTCATGATTTGTTTTTGTAATGTTAAAATATTCTGTTTGTATTCTGCAATTTTCCGTAAAAATCTCTGCATAGCGTTTAGAATTAGACTTAGGCGCCCGCGGACTTCCGTTTAATATCATTACACGTTCCATTTCTTCACCTCATTTTCAACAGTCTTTACTAATGCGTCCTGCTCCGTGAAAACAACGGAATAGCTTTGAAAATTCATATTATATGCATTTCTTGCAATCAGCTGGCGAAAAATTTCCTTTTCCCCTTTATCGATATCGCCATATGCGATTATAGTCGCTTTTTTCGGGGCGACATCTCTTTGCACATGATGTGTTTCGTTATGGTGCAAACGAATAAATGCCTGCTGTATAGGAATACTGCGTTCCAGCATTGTTTTCATGATTGTATCATATCCGCCGTACTTAACCCGACTAACATATATTATATGATCGCTTTTGGCTATCAACGGGTATACTTTCACCGCATCATCCCGAATTACGCATCTCCCCGGTGTTTTTGTCCAACAACCAAAACACCCTATGCAGTTTGCTATTTTCAGGGCGGACAGATCAATAAAATGTACGTTTTCTTTTCTCTTCAATCCATTTAAAGGATTATCACTTAATATAAGATTCATTTCTCCTCCTTTGTATTAGACACATTTTTTACATCTGCTCTGTATCTAAACAGATTATAACTATAAATATTTTGTGTGGTTTTATTTTACTATATACATACCTAAAAAAATTATGCAATCCAACCGAGTACGTAAAAAATGCTTCTGTTAAATCGCGCATGCCGTAAAACGTTTGTTTTGTCCCTGCAAACGATCTACGAACCAATACATCAAAGTTATTTCTGCACTTTTCTATATCTTTAGAAGCATAATGATTCATGTTCTTCCAAAGACTTTTTATCTCTCTCACAGCTTCTCGTTCTGTAACTGTACAGGAAAGCGATATATTGACATAAGGATAATTTTTCTGTGCAAGACTGCGCAGCAATATTTTTACAGTTTCAGACCCGAGCTGTACAGCAGGCAGATGCACTGTCATAAGCGCAGGAAACAAAAATTCCGAGTAAGCATGCTGGTTGGCGGAAACAACAGAAACACAGTCCGGAATTGCAATTTTCTGACGATATGCTTCTTTCAAAATAAGGTAACCGGCATCCGATTTATTTGCTACAAGTGCAGTCATGCCATTCGTAACGGAATGGGTTTTCGTCGTCCCAGTCTGGGTTTTCCTCTATACCAAACGCACTGTAGCTATACGCTCTTACCTTCTCGCCCTCCTCGTTTGTAAGTGCCGCAACATCTCCATGTCCATTTAATACATAGTAGTTCCCTGCGCTGGACGAAATTAAGCTTAGGCC
>CALXJH010000192.1 GCA_944388555.1 uncultured Clostridia bacterium | reverse complement strand
ACAAAATGATCAAGTACGATAGCTACGAGGTCTTTGTCGAAGACGATGTCAAAACCCGGTTTTTTAAATTCATTTACAGCAACAGCTGTAGTGATGTCGTTGCCAAGAGCAATATCTAATTTTGCATTGATAAGCTGTCCGGCGGTTACATGATCTAAACCTGCATGGCTTGCTAAAATTTTTTGCGTCATGGTCATTCCCATAATTTTATACCTCCATATTGTTAAATGCGCTGATCAAGGCGTTGACACTAGCGCGGATAATATCGTTCTCAGTTCCGGCGCCCCAGCTCATATTGCCTTGTTCATCTTTTAAACCGATATACGCTGCTGCAACACTTTTTGAGCCCTTGCCTTGCATGCTGTGCTCTGTATACACGTCCAGAACATAGTTTTTCCCTGAATAAGATTTAAGTGCGTTACTTACAGCATCTAATGATCCGTTTCCTGTAGCTGAAGCAGCTGTATCTACGCCGTTTTTAGTAAAGACAAGGTCAACCTTCGTAATATCTCCCTCTGTAGTAAAATGCACATTTGAAATGGAAAGGGGAGATTGATTTTTGAAATAGGTATTTTTAAATACATCTAATACATCGCTTGCTTTCAGTTCTTTATGTTGATGATCTGAAACGCTCTTGCAGCGATAACTTAAGTGTTCACGCATGCCGGCAGGTAAGGAGTAGCCGTAAGTTTGTTCCAAAAGATAACCAATACCACCTTTGCCGCTTTGGGAATTTACACGGATAACGTCGGCGTCATAAGTCCGGCTTATATCATGCGGATCAATGGGAATATAGGGCACGTTCCATTGCTCTAAAGATTTTTCATCACGGAATTTCATACCTTTTGCAATTGCGTCCTGGTGGCTTCCAGAGAAAGCGGCAAATACGAGTGAACCGGCATATGGCGCTCTTTCATGCACATGCATACGACAACATTTCTCGTATTTTTCAACCAAATAAGGCATGTTTGAGAAATCAAGTTTTGGATCAACGCCATGCGAATACATATTCATGGCCAAAGTGATTATATCTACATTACCTGTGCGTTCACCGTTTCCAAATAAAGTACCTTCCACGCGATCTGCTCCGGCAAGAAGGGCAAGTTCGGTATCTGCAACGCCTGTGCCTCTGTCGTTATGTGGGTGCAGAGAAATGGTAACGTGCTCGCGGTATTTCATGTTTTCGCTCATGTATTCCACCTGACTTGCGTAAACATGCGGAAGACTCATTTCTACTGTTACAGGCAGATTTATAATCACGTTATTGGTTTCAGATGGCTCTAAAACATCTAAAACGGCATTGCATACTTCTAATGCGTATTCCGGTTCTGTGCCCGTAAAACTTTCGGGAGAGTATTCAAAACGGAAATTCCCCTCGTACTCAGCTGCTAATTTTTTAACCAATTTTGCACCATCAACGGCAATCTTTTTGATTTCTTCTTTAGATTTACGAAAGACTTGTTCGCGTTGCGCAACGCTTGTGGAGTTGTAGAAGTGAATAATTGCACTCGGAGCGCCTTTGCATGCCTCAAATGTTTTGCGGATAATATGTTCACGGCACTGCGTAAGAACTTGAACGGTTACATCCTGTGGGATCATATCATTGTCAATCAAAGTACGCAAAAACTCATATTCTGTTTCGCTTGCCGCCGGAAATCCAACTTCAATTTCTTTAAAACCAACTTCAAGCAGGAGTTTATAATATTCCAACTTTTCATCAAGACTCATGGGAATGACTAGACTCTGGTTGCCGTCACGCATATCAACACTGCACCAAATAGGGGGAGCGGTGATATGATCTTTTTTAACCCACTTGTTATATTTTTCTGAAACCGGGAAATAACCTGGCTGGTATTTTTTTGCATTCATCATTTTTTACACGTCCTTTCTGCGATTACTTCTATTTCAACCAATGCATTCTTAGGTAGCGCCTGAACCGCTACACATGAGCGTGCAGGTTTGTTTGGAAAGTAAAGGGTGTATACCTCATTGAAGGCACCAAAATCATCCATGTTTTTTAAAAAGCAAACCGTTTTTAAAGCGTTATCCAAAGAAGAACCCGCCGCTTCTAAAACAGCTTTTAGATTTTGGCAAACTCTATGCGTCTGCGCGGTAATATCGTTGCCTTCCAAAACACCCGTATCAGGGTTTAATGCAATTTGACCCGATGTAAATACAAGATCACCAAACACAACCCCTTGCGAATACGGCCCAATAGCAGCCGGTGCATATTTTGTTTCAACAGTATTTTTCATCATGCTTCTCCTCTCGTCCTAATATTTATTTACCTTTTAACCGAAATGATTTAGCAAATAAAAGTGGCTGTAAAATAAAACACCCGCCTCAATGCAGAAAAATGCTTTGAGACGGGTGTAAATCATCTAATTCACACTCGCGGTACCACTCTAATTGCGGATATAAAATCCACCACCTCATAGGAAGCTGAAAATGCTTATGTACGAACGCAAGATTCACGAAAAATAACTTTATAAATAACAAGTACAGATTTCGTGTGGCTTCCGGGTTGGAAGTGATAAGTCATCGAGGAAGATGTTACCGATTTTCATGAAACCATCGGCTCTCTTGTGTCAGACCTTGACCGTCTTCGCCACAGCTTTTAAAATATTATATCATTCTTTTGGTTACTTGTCAATAGTTAAAGCGGGATAAAATTATTATTTCATTTCATGTCCGAGGTTGCTTTGTAACTATCCTTGTTGACAAAGAGCTATGCATATGCTATACTGTTTTAAACAATAATTTGAAATACAAAAATTGCAATGAAAGGATTTTATATATGTTCAAACGTGTCGTTGCACTGATACTTGCTTCTTCACTTTTTTTTTCTGTTGAGTGCAGTGCGCTTGAACTGACAAAAGTTACATATAAAACGCCGGTAAACGGGTTAGGCAAACAGCTTACTGTTATCTTAGATTCTGAAATTCAGAACAACACTATTTTTATTGCGCAGTATTCTTTGTCTGGAAGATTGCAGCACCTTAATATGGTCAGCGCGGCAAATGAGGGAGCATCTCCAGGTGATTTTGGCATTTATTATACAATCTATCCCGAGTCGCTGCCGGTGAAGGTGAAAATATTTGCATGGTCCTCCGATACAAGCATATATCCTGTGTCTAATTGTTACGATTTGCTTGTATCCGATACGAATGCTATCTTCCGCCAAGACATGCCTGGCTTTTTAGAAGATTTAACTCAAGAATATTTTCCGCCAGGCAATGAAAGATCTATCAAAACAATTATTATAAATGTAGGCAATGCGATCATGCAGGAATTAGAGTCAGTAGAAATGACAAGGTCTTATCTGGAAACACGTTTTTCTGCGGAAATTGCCCAAGCTAAATCTTATTATGCAGAAATGACTGCTGATGAGCAGGCAGGATTTAAAGAGCGCTTGATGGCTTTAACAGATCCTTATCCTGAATTACGCACTTGTCTTCTTGAAATGTTTGGACTGATATAATTTAGCATCAAAATATATTACAAGGCGCAGCTTTATAAAGCTGCGCCTTGTATTTTTACTGATAATGGAAAAACTATAGATCTACACGATTTCTGCTTTCACCTTGTTGAAACGCAAAAATGTTTTTGGCAATTTCTTCAATGCAGCGGGAACGTGCTTCAAATGCGCCCCATGCCATATGCGGGGTTAAACAAACATTTGGTTTGTGCAATATTTTTTGAAAAGGGTGAGCAGAATCGAAGGGTTCTTTTGAATAAACGTCAATTCCTATTCCCGCGATTTTGTTTTCAAGGATAGCTTCGGTCAGAGCTGTTTCGTCACAGACGTTTCCGCGTGATACATTCACTAAGATGCAGTTGGATTTCATTCGGGCAATCTGATTTTTCCCAATCAAATGATATGTATGGGGGGTTAGCGGTGTATGGACTGTAATTATATCCGCATTCTCACACAAAGTATCTATAGAAACGCAAGCGTAATCCGAAATGGGTGTTTTTTTGTGGACAATTATTTGGCATCCAAAGCTTTCCGCAATTTTAGCAACACTTTTTCCGATGTTTCCAAAGCCGACAATGCCCCATGTTTTACCGGCGAGTTCATAAAAAGCAGGAGAAAGACAGTTTGCCAAACCGCTTTTTTGATAAGAACCGTCACGCACAAATTGATTATACGCGGGCAAATGTGTTGAAAGGGATAAAACCATTGCGGCAGTGCATTGTGCAACACTCGAGGTGGAATATCCGACAATATTACATACTGCGATACCTCGTTTTTTGCAATAATTCAAATCTATATTATCATATCCGGTTGCTGTCACACATATGAGTTTAGGCGAGGCATACATCAGATTTTCTTCGTTTAGTTTTAACTTGTTGACTATAATCACGTCAAAGTCTTTGATTCTTTCGATAATTTGAGCAGAAGTAGTAGAAGTATAAACAACGGTATCGTATGCACCGGTAATGGGTGTCAGCGAAATATCGCTGCCAAGTGTGCCTGCATCTAAGATAACAACGTTCATAGAGTCCTCCTTTATGCCTGCGGATCGTATTTCATGGGTTGTGAAAAGATACCGCTGCTTTTTAGTTCGAGATATTGTTCTTTTGTTAGCAATATTTCTCTGGGCTTGCTGCCTTGCGAAGGACCGACAATACCACGCTGTTCCATTTGATCCATAATTCTTCCGGCACGGGCAAAGCCTATGCTCATTTTTCGCTGAAGCATGGATGTGGAGGCTTGTCCAAGTTCCATAACAATATCAATGGCTTTAGGCAAAAGCTCATCATTATCACCGGGAATTTCGGCTTTTTCTTTATCATTGACCGCTTCTTTTTCAATATGCTCCAGAATGTTGGGGTCGTAACTTGCAGTTGAATTGCTTTTTACAAACTCAATTAGTGCATCGCGTTCGGAATCAGACAAAAAAGCACCTTGTACACGTACAGGTTTTGATGCGCCTGTAGGGTGGTATAACATATCTCCGCGTCCAAGCAGCTTTTCAGCTCCGGCAGAATCTAAAATCGTTCTGGAATCAATTGCATTTGATACCGCAAAAGCAATTCTGGAAGGAATATTGGCTTTGATTGTTCCTGTGATGACGTTTACAGAAGGTCGTTGCGTTGCAATAACAAGGTGCATGCCAGCCGCACGTGCAAGTTGTGCCAAACGACAGATGGAATCTTCTACTTCACTGGGAGCAGCCATCATTAAATCTGCAAGTTCGTCAATAATTATGACGACTTGTGGCATAAGCGGAAGACTGTGTTGTTTGGCATATGTATTGTATCCTTTTATTTCACGAACTTTTGCTTCGGCAAACATATCATACCGCTGCATCATTTCAGTTACTGCCCAGCTTAAAGCGCCCGCTGCTTTTTTTGCTTTTGTAACAACAGGCGTGTCTAAATGCGGGATGCCGTTGTATACACTTAATTCAACGACTTTTGGATCTACCAATAAAAGTTTTACTTCATTGGGATTTGCTTTGTACATTATACTTGCTATTATGGAGTTTACGCAGACGCTTTTACCAGAACCTGTCTGTCCTGCGATTAAAAGATGCGGCATTTTGGCCAAATCCAATATAACAGGTGCTCCGCTGATATCTTTACCCAACGCAACGGCCAGTTTTGAGGGATGATTTTTAAATTCGTCACTTTCTATAACCTCACGCATGCTGACCATATCAATATCTCGGTTTGCAATTTCAATACCGATGGCAGCTTTTCCCGGAATGGGGGCTTCTATACGCACGCCCTGCGCAGCTAAATTCAGCGCGATGTCATCTGCAAGATTTACGATTTTACTTACTTTTACGCCTGCCATGGGCTGCAATTCATAGCGTGTGATGGCAGGACCTTTTGTAACTTGCAGCACCTTTGCCTGCACACCAAAGCTCGCAAGTGTTTCTACTAATTTATGTGCATTTTTGGTTATTTCAGCCTCGGAAGCACCTTTTTTGGGCTTTTTATATTGTGTTAAGAGATCAATAGGAGGGAAGACATAGTTTAAAATAAGTTCCCCGTTTTCCTGTATTTCAAAGGGTTCGGCTTCTTCAGATTCCGAATCTGTGTTTAAGGCAATTTGATTATTTTCATCTACAATGTTATCTGTAAACACATGCGCTTTTTCGGGTGCGGCGGGCCGGTCTGGTCCAATTATAATATCTTCTTCCGGCGGGATTATAATTTCGTCATAATCTTCATCTGTGTCATCAGAATCTGATGAGTTCGTAATAACAGGAAA
>CALXJH010000191.1 GCA_944388555.1 uncultured Clostridia bacterium | reverse complement strand
TGTGAACGTACATCCGCAGAAGTTAGAAATTAAATTTGCAAACGAAAAATTGGTTACAGGTGCCGTGTTTTGGGGCGTACAAAATGCACTTTTTGCAGTGCCTAAAGCGCGGGAGGTGGATGCCGCACCCCTGCAGGAGAAAAAAGAGTCTCCTGCCGCGACGGAACCGGTTGCGTTCAATGTGATTCGCCCTAAAAAAGAACCGGAATTTTCCAAGCAAACCTTTGATTTTTTTACAGATGAAAGCGATGCCTTGTTTACAGCACCGTCTGTACAGCAAAGTGCCGATTTCTTTGATTCATTGGAAGAAGAACAAACGCAGTATGAAAAAAAACCGGCGGAAGAGGTAAAAACAGAGCAAAACGAACAGCAAGACATAGAACCTGAGAGCAATCAAAAACAGGCGAAAGACTATAAGGTGCGGGGACAACTGTTTCATACCTATATTGTAATTGAACAGAAAGATGAAATGCTTTTAATGGATCAGCATGCCGCACATGAACGTATACGTTATGAGGAAATGGTACGTGATCGCCGTATATTCGGCCAATTGTTATTGATGCCCGAAATGATTCGGCTATCTGCTGCAGATGGAGAATTGCTTGCGGAAAACAAAGAAGCTTTTGAAAAGCTGGGATTTACAATAGATATATTCGGAGAAGGAACTTACGCCGTACGGCAGCTGCCGGATGATGTGCCTATTGCGGATATAGAAAACACGGTAATCGATATTTTAGAGCTTATTAAGCAGAATAAAAACCCGGAAGACTTCTTGGATGAGGCGTTTTTTATGATTGCGTGCAAGGGTGCAATTAAAGCAAACCGGGCAATGTCTATGCCGGAAATGGAGGCGTTGGTAGCTGAGGTTATGGAAAATCCATGCATTCGTTCATGTCCGCATGGGAGACCTCTGTTAATTTCTTTTACTAAAAAGTTTATTGAAAAAGAATTTAAACGTATTGTTTGATTGGAATACAGCACGCAGGGATCCATTTTTCCTGCGTGTATAATGAAATGGAGAGCTTTATGGGGAAAATACCGCTTCTGGTTTTATTTGGCCCGACTGCATCGGGAAAAACAAAGTTAGCAGTAGAAATCTGCAAAGCATTTGGCGGTGAAGTAATTACAGCAGATTCTATGCAGGTTTATAAACAGATGAATATTGGTACAGCCAAACCTACACACCAGGAAATGCAAGGAATACCCCACCATATGATTGATGTTGTAGAACCTACGCAAAGCTATAGTTTGGCGCAGTATGTGCAGCAAGCCAAAGCGTGTATAAGGGATGTTGCTTCTCGCGGCAAATTGCCGGTGCTTGCCGGCGGAACCGGTCTTTATATTGATACGCTTGTTCAAAATATTTCGCTTGCTGAAGATCAAAAAGATGAATCTTTCCGCCAGCAGCTTTATGCTGTTTCTGAAAGCCAAGGCAATGCGCCGTTAATGGAAAGACTGCAATTAGAAGATCCTGAAACCGCGGCGCGTCTGCATATAAATGATACCAAAAGGATCATACGTGCATTGGAAATTTTTCATACAACAGGGATTCCGCAAAGTGAACATATCCGTCGTTCTAAAACAAAAGAAAGCCCTTATCAGGCTGCAAAGTTTTGTATTACGGCAGACAGACAGGCACTTTATCTGCGTATCAATCAGCGGGTAGAGCAAATGTTTGCCGCAGGACTGGTTGACGAAGTTCGTAGACTGCATGAGCTGGGTATTGATGAATCCTTTACATCTATGCAAGGAATTGGATATAAAGAAGTATTAAAATACCTAAAAGGTGATATTTCTCTGGATACCTGTTGTGAAATGATTCAGCAGGAAACCCGCAGATATGCAAAGCGCCAGGTATCCTGGTTCAAAAGAGAGGCACAAACTGTGTCGATTGATATGTTTTCAGAAAAAAAGTTGGAAATTATTAAAAAATATATGGATTTATATAAGGTTTTGTAGTATAATGAAAATAGAGAAGGTATGGCAATACATTTGCTCTAAGGAGGAAAATTTATGAGTAAGCCAATTAATTTACAGGATGCGGTATTGAGACAAGCCATTAAAGAAAAAATGCCCGTGACTATTTTCCTGACCAATGGTTTTCAGTTTAAAGGCGTTGTATGCGGATTCGACAGCTATGTTGTTTTGATAGACTGCGAAGGAAAGCAACAGGTAGTGTATAAACATGCAATATCTACCATTTGTCCGGGACGCAATATAAATATAAAACAGCTGATTGCGGGAGAAACTGAATGAAACGGTTATATAAGCCGCTGCTCATTTTTGGGATTGTTCTGGCAGGCATCATTATTGTTTATAATGTTTATATTTTGTTTAATCCCAGGATAAAAACACAGATTGTCGTAAAAGGCACAATTGAAGAAACCATTTCTTCTGAAGCGGTGGTTATTCGAAATGAAGAAATTGTTCTGAAAGAATCCGACGTCATTGTCAGCAGCGTTGTTGTAGACGGCGAACGCGTTGCTAAAGGAGAAAAGCTTGCAGACTTGTACTATGGCAGTGTTTTGCCACAAGTACAGACCGAACTGCGTCAGATAAACGAAAAGTTATCCAGTTTGGAAAATTTAACAACGCATGAAAATACAGATAATGCTACTTCGCTGGATGCTATGCTCAAAGGCTATGCACAGGAAATTGTTCAGTCTGCACATCGTCAAGACAGTAAAGCACTTTCAAAAATACGCGATGAAATAGAAAGTGTTGTAAATAGAAAAATTGCATCAGACGGCGAAAACGCGGCAGCAGTTATCCAAAGTCTAAAAACCAGACAAGCAGAGCTTGAAAGCCAAATCAGCGGTGACAAAAAAGAAGCTTTTGCCAGTACGGCGGGGCTGTATTTTTCTCTGTTTGACGGCTATGAAGGTATAATCGGAATGGAAAATATTGATGCACTTACGCCATCTGCTATTGAAGAACTCAGAAAAGTAAAGCCGGACAAAAACAGCTATGATGCGACTATGAAAATCGCAGACGGATACGCATGGTACGTTGCTGCTACCATTGACGAAGGAAAACTGCCTTCCGTTCAGAAGGGCAAAATGGTAAGCCTTCGCTTTCCACAGTTTGGAAGAGATGTATATTCTGCCGAAATTATTTATGTTTCAGAGCCGCAGGATGGACAGGCTGCAATAGTATGCAAGGGAACAGAATATAACGACGCGGTCTATTATAATCGATTTTTAAATACCGAAATTGTACTGAATTCTTATACAGGTCTGAAATTTTTCAAAGATGCCGTAAGAGTGGTTAATGATAAGACTGGCGTATTTGTCCTGAATAATGATGGTACGGCAAAGTTTAAAGAAATTGAGATTTTATCTTCCGATGAAGGATATACTGTGGCAGTTGAAGATAATTTGAAGAACAATGCGTTGCTGCTTTATGATGAGGTTGTTATCACAAGCAATCCTATTCAGGACGGCGATGTAGTAAAATATTAGGAGGTTGTTTTGATGAAGGAATTTATGAATAAAATGTTGAATTTTATTGGGTATCCGGAAAGTGACGACGATGAAGAGGAAGAAGAACAGGAATTTTTGGTGAAAGAGCCACCCGTTAAAAAAACCGACAGGACAAAAAGTAATGTAAGCGTTATTTCTGAAACCAAAAAAGGAAAAATTGTGGATATTCATACAACAACACAATTTAAGGTGGTTGTTTTAACCGCACGACGTTTTGAAGATGTGATGGATATTGCCGATCACTTAAAAGCAAGAAAGCCGGTTGTTATTAACATGGAGGGGATTGAAAGCGGACTTGCGCGAAGAATGATTGACTTTTTAAGCGGCGTGGTTTATTCCTCCGATGGCGGTATTCAGAAAGTATCGAAAGAAATTATGTTGGTTACGCCTTATACAGTAGAAATTATGGGAGATTTTCAAGACGAGCTTCGCTCAAAGGGATTGTTTCCGTGGGATGATTGATAAGGAGAAGCAGATATGGGATTAGGAGCAAAAATTGCAATAGCAATCAGTATACTGGGAGATGTTATCGTTTGGATCATTGTCATTCGGTCCTTGCTGTCATGGTTTCCGTTGTCACCTTCAAATCCGATTGTGCGTATAGCGGATGCTTTGATTGAGCCGATTGTAGCACCCTTTCGTGCATTGCTTTCCGTTCTGATTAAAAAACCGATGATGATAGATTTTTCACCGCTCTTGGCAATGATTGCTATTTATTATATTATTGTTCCGGTGCTTCAAAATCTTGTATTAAGGATATTTATTTAGGAGGAATTGGTGTATGACGCCTATTGAAATTCAGAATTATCAGTTTGCAACCCAAACATTCGGTGGCTTCAATAAAAAACAAGTTGAAGAATTCTTAGAAGAAATGTCTAGGGAGTTCGAGAAATATTATCGTGAAAATTTGGAATTAAAGGATCGCATTACAGTGCTGAATGACTCCCTTAAGAATTTTAAGGCAATGGAGGATTCTTTGCAGAATACATTAGTTTTTGCCCAGAACACAGCCGACGAGATTAAAAAGAATGCACAGCAAAAAGCAGAAATGATTGTAGACGACGCAAGAACGACTGCAACGAATATGCTCTCTGAGTTAGATGGAAAGAAAATGGAAGCAGAAAGAAATCTGGAAGAAATTAAAAATCAGTATAAGATATTTAAAACCAAATATCAATCACTTTTAAATGCGGAGTTGAAATTGTTTGAGGAAATGGAGTAATATAATTATATATGCCCTTATCACTGTTTTTCTTCTAGTGGCTGATCAAACAGTTAAATGGTGGGCTGTATCTGCGCTGCGGGGTAAGGCTTCGATGCCTGTCCTGCCGGGAATTTTTGAGTTTGTATATGTAGAAAACCACGGAATCGCTTTTGGTATGTTTGCGAATATGCAGGCTGTACTGATTCCTTTAAGTGTAGTTATTTTAGCGGTTTGCATTTATTTTGCCTGGCGTTATTATCGAAACAAAACAACGCTTCCTGTTGTTTCGCTCATTTTAATTATTGCAGGTGCGATTGGGAATTTGATTGATAAAATACGGCAAGGCTATGTTGTAGATTTTATACATTTAACGTTTATGGATTTTCCGGTTTTTAATTTAGCAGATATTTTAATTTGCATAGGCGCAGCGCTGTTTGTAATATACATACTTTTTCTGGATAAAGAGGAGCGCAAACATGAAAATCATTTGTGATTCTGCCGGGGAACGCTTGGATAAATATCTGGCAATGCAAACCGGGAAAACACGTTCTTATATTCAGAAAGCTATTGAGCAGGGATGTGTCCTGCTGAATGAAAAACAGGTAACCGGGAAAACAAAGCTTAAGGCGGGAGATTCTATTGAGTTTACAGATATGGCGCCGCAAACTGCGGAAATCGTACCGCAGAAAATTCCGCTGGATATCATTTATGAAGATGCGGATATTTTGGTCGTAAACAAGCCTAAGGGCATGGTTGTACATCCGGCGCCGGGAAATCCGGATAAAACGCTGGTAAATGCGATTATGGCACATTGCGGCAGCCGGCTTTCTACAATAAATTCTGTTATACGTCCCGGAATTGTGCACCGCATTGACAAGGATACATCCGGATTGCTTGTAATAGCCAAAAATGATGCCAGTCATCAAAAACTTTCCGAACAGTTTAAAATACATTCTATTGAACGAGTGTATACTGCTGTTGTTAAAGGGCATTTTAAAGAAAAAAGCGGAACCATCAATGCACCCATTGGCAGACATCCCGTACATCGCAAAAAAATGGCAGTGACAGATAAAAACGCAAAGCATGCAATTACACATTTTAAAGTTTTGGAAGATTTAGAAGGGTATTCGTTGATTGAATGCAAACTGGAAACCGGAAGAACACATCAGATTCGTGTGCATATGTCCTATATCGGGCATCCTTTGTTAGGGGATAGTTTGTACGGCGATAAAAATAAAATGGGTATTTCAGGGCAGGTTTTACATGCAGGTGTTCTGGGATTTATACATCCGACAACAGGAGAAAGTATTCGGTTTGTAGCACCTTTACCGGAAGATTTTAAAGAAATTGTGCGTAAATTAGAATA
>CALXJH010000190.1 GCA_944388555.1 uncultured Clostridia bacterium | reverse complement strand
GACAGGGTATAAATCAGACAAAACATGAGATAAATTTAGTTGTAGAAATTGATATTAAACTCTTATTGCCGATTGGCAGCGATACATTCCGTGTAAAAACAACGGTGCCGTTGGTACAGACGATTATTGTAGGCAGCGTTCCGGATACGTATACAAATGTTGAAGGCGTTACAGAATCTGAATCGGATACCATTTTAAACCTTGCACCCTGATTATTTTTATGGTATACTTATATTATAAATCTTTAAGGAGATTTTCATTATGGAAGATATACAACAGAAAATACACCAGCTTGTAGAAGCGTTAAATGAACATAGCAGAAAATATTATGTGGAAGATAATCCTTCCATCACAGATTATGAGTATGATATGCTTTACAGACAATTAGAAGAACTGGAGAAAGAACATCCTGAATACAAGCTTCCGTATTCGCCTACACAACGTGTAGGCGATACGACGGCATCTGGCTTTGAAAAGGTAGAACATGATGTCCCAATGCAGAGTTTAAACGACGTGTTCAGCTTTGAAGAAGTTGCGGCATTTGACAGCAGAATAGCCAACGCTTTAAACACATCATACGCCTATGTTGCGGAGCTTAAGATAGATGGATTGTCTGTTTCTTTGGAATATGAAAACGGTGTTTTTGTTCGCGGATCTACACGAGGCGATGGTTTAATTGGCGAAGATATTACGCAAAATCTGAAAACGATCAATTCTATCCCTATGAAACTTAAGCAACCGATTCGTATCGAAGTACGCGGAGAAGTTTTTATGCCAAAAGCAGAATTTCTGCGTCTTAACAAAGAGCGGGAAGAAAATGGCGAAAATTTATTTGCAAATCCCAGGAATGCAGCAGCAGGTTCATTACGGCAGTTAGACAGTCGGATTACTGCGCAAAGAAAATTGGATATTTTTGTTTTTAATATTCAAAAAATAGAAGGCGTTTCTCTCAAGCGACGCAGTGAAAGCCTCAAATTTTTGGCAGACATTGGATTTAAAGTGAACCCGCTTTCAAAAGTGTGCCATAATATCCACGAAGCATTTGATGCGATTGAATCGTTCGGTAAAATCCGTACGCAGCTATCTTATGATATAGATGGTGCCGTGCTAAAGGTAGATGATCTGAAACAAAGGGAAGAATTAGGAACAACCGTGAAAGCACCAAAATGGGCGGCGGCATATAAATTTCCACCGGAACAACAGGAAACCATCGTAGAGGATATCGTGGTGCAAGTGGGCAGGACAGGCGTGCTGACACCTGCTGCAAATTTAAAACCGGTATATATAGCAGGGAGCAAAGTATCAAGAGCTACATTGCATAATTATGACTACATTCTTCAAAAAGATATTCGCGTTGGCGATCATGTCTATATTCAAAAAGCCGGCGATATCATTCCGGAGGTTGTGCGTGTGATAACCGAAAAGCGCACAGGAGAAGAAAAAGTTTTTGTCATGCCGGATAGATGCCCGGCGTGTGGTGGAAAAGTTGTACAGGAACCCGGTGAAGTCGCGCTGCGCTGTACGGGCATTGAATGTCCTGCACAGCTTGCTCGAAACATCATCCATTTTGCATCGCGGGATGCTATGGATATTGAAGGGATGGGCCCGGCGATCGTCGAACAGCTTTTAAAAGCAAAAAAAATATCTTCGATTGCAGACATTTATCAATTGCAAAAGCAGGATTTATTGGATTTAGAAGGTTTTGCGGAGCTTTCATCTAACAATTTGATTGCAGCGATTGAAAACAGTAAGCACAATGATTTATACAAACTGCTTTTCGGATTAGGTATTCGTCATATTGGTTTAAAAGCTTCTAAAATACTTGCGCTTCGGTTTAAGACTTTAGATAATCTGGCAAAAGCTTCTAAGGAAGACCTGATAGCCATTGATGATGTCGGAGAGACTATGGCTGACAGCTTGATTATGTTTTTTTCACAGCAGCAAAATCAACATGAAATAGAATGTCTCCAATCTGCCGGTGTCAATATGTCTTTGCTTACGGAAGTTGCACAAAATGCCAATATTACAGGCAAAACCTTTGTTTTGACGGGTACGTTGCCTACTTTAAGCCGGAATGAAGCGACTGCTATGATTGAAGCAAATGGGGGAAAAGTTTCTTCGTCTGTGTCCAAGAAAACAGACTATGTGGTTGTTGGGGAAGATGCAGGAAGCAAGCTTAAAAAAGCGCAGGAACTCGGCATATCTTTGATAACCGAAGCTGAATTAAGAAGTTTGCTTCAAAATTAAAACAAATAGGTTGAAAATTGTAAAAAAATATGATAAAATATTTCTTTGAGGTGATAGTGCATGAAAATTACAAAAGAACAGGTTCTTCATGTGGCGGCACTTGCCAGATTAAAGCTGAGTCCACAGGAAGTAGAAATGTTTATTGCGCAAATGGGAGATATCATTGAATTTGCTGATAAACTGAATGATTTAGATGTAGAAAATGTTAAACCTACTGCTCAAGCGTTAGAAATACAGAATGTATTCCGCCAAGACGAATGCAGAGAATCGTATCCAAGAGAAAAAATTCTTTCTAATGCGCCGGCACAGAGCGATGGTTGTTATATAGTACCTAAAATTGTAGATTGAGGTGAAAACATTGAATACAGAATTTACAACGCTGCACAGCTTAAAAGAGTTGCTGCACCAGAAAAAAGTGTCTTCTGTAGAAGTGACGAAGGCATATTTAGATAGAATAAAAGCAGTTGATCCCATTATTGAAAGTTATATTACTGTCTGCGCTGAACAAGCTATTCAGGCAGCTGAAGAAGCAGATAAACGCATCGCTGACGGGGATGCCGGTGATTTAACAGGTATCCCGGTAGGAATAAAAGACAACATCTGTACCGAAGGTTTAAAAACAACCTGTGCCTCTAAGATGCTGTATAATTTTGTTCCGCCTTATGATGCGACTGTAATTACCAAGCTGAAAAAAGAAGGCGCTGTTATATTAGGAAAGCTAAACATGGATGAATTTGCCATGGGATCTTCCACCGAAACTTCTTATTTCAAAAAAACGAAAAATCCGTATAATACATCCTGTGTTCCGGGGGGGTCAAGCGGCGGATCCGCGGCTTGTGTGTCAGCCGATATGGCTGTGTTTGCCCTTGGTTCTGATACAGGCGGATCCATTCGGCAGCCGGCATCGTTTTGTGGTAATGTTGGATTTAAACCAACTTATGGTGCGGTTTCGCGTTTTGGTCTTGTTGCATTCGCCTCTTCACTGGATCAAATCGGTTCGTTTACCAAAAATGTAACAGACTGCGCTATGGTTTTAAATCATATCACAGGCTATGACAAAATGGATTCTACTTCGGCAAATATTCATTACCCGGATTACACGACTGCTTTAACACAGGAAATTAAAGGAATGAAGATTG
>CALXJH010000189.1 GCA_944388555.1 uncultured Clostridia bacterium | reverse complement strand
AAGCCGAACGCCAATTTTTGCTGAGTATTTTTATTGTCCCGAGCAGAGTATTGATGATAGATGTAATGCAATAATACAGACGATGCGTGATATAATGGATCACCAGTCTAATGAAGCAACGGATATTAGGTTTGTTGCACTTTATTTCAATCTACTTTCAGGGAAATTACACCTATTGAAAGAAGATATGGACTTACTTGTAGCTTATCCAACAACTAATCATACTGATGAAATAATGCGTATAGCTCGCCCAACAGTACGTTCTTTGGAAATGATGATATTAACTTTTGAAAATGTGGATTCTGAGTATTTGAAGTGCTTTTGGAGGTGTGTAAGTGAAATGACAGATTGTAATTTGTTTGTTATCGAATTCCCAGAAGAAAAGAGAAACATCACAGCTTATATGGAAAAACTTCATAAGGTATTCATATATCTTTTGGAACTGTTTATATCAACTGATCCGATTGACGAGAAGATGAACGTCTTGCTTGGCATTGCAACATATTCCTATAAGCGTCTGAAAGAAATTTACGAACACCGGTTGTTCAATTCTATATCTGGCAGGAGTTGCGTGCGTGTTATGATAGAAGATTATATTATGATGAAATATCTTGTAAAAAATGAATCTCATCACGATAATATTTGGCGCGAATATCAGATTTACGGTATGGGTTTGTATAAATTGGTTTTATCCAGATATAGGGAAAGTAATGTTTCAGAGGAGACTCACTTTGATGCAGAATATATTGAATTACTCGTAAATGAGTTTAAGAGGGAAGAATTCATTGATATGGATACTAAATATTTTGACAAGCAAAATATAAGGCTTAAAGCGGAAAGTGTTGACGAAAAAGATCTTTTTGGCCTATATTATGACTATGATTCTTCTTTTGAACATGGCTTGTGGGGAGCAATTCGCGAATCTTCTCTGTTGAAATGCAACAATCCAGCTCACAAATATCATTGTGTCCCAGATATAGAGGACAAAAACAAGCTAAAGACCGTACTACCAGATTGTATTATGGTCATGAATAAAACTGTTTCTTATTTGAACGAACTTTATGGAATACCGGAGCAATTATTAAATGAGGTAATAAACTGTGAAATCAAATCTATTGTTGAATAGGATTCATTTAATTCAAAGTGAATATAAAGAACTACTTCTAAAGATATTACCAAAGCTAAAGAACAATCACGCGCCTGAAGCATTGGATGAAATCAATTTGTTTTGGTTTCGTCACATTGAAGAAGTACAGTTGTATCTTAGAACTTGGTTTCCAGGAGAAAATAGCTATGTTTTCACAGCTGCTACGTATTTGGATTATGATGATAAAGAACATCTGCCTTTTTTACTAATGGGTGACAAACACATTCTTGATGATCCGCTGAGCAAATACGTAGAGATACGTAGTCATATGCCATTGGGCAAAGATGCCCAATTTCTTTATAAGCAAATAGGTGTAACAGCGGAAGATAATCTAAAGTTGTTGAACAATATCAACAATGAAATAATCATATTACCATTGAGACTTCTCAGTCAATCAAAGGACTATAACTTTCTTTATAAAGTTGGAGAAAAGGCATTTGTAAGTCTATTTAACGACATAAATAGCTTGAACGATTATTTTTCCAAATGTAATAGTATTGAAGATATTATGTGCTATGCTTGCAAAGATATAGGGAAGCTTGTAAAGTTTTCGGAAGATGACGATTCATCATTGCCATTTGATGAAAGATTTAAAACGGCATTGTTAAGTACACAGTATATAGTAGACGCAAACAAACCGGATTCGTATAATTTCTTTATGTTTGTTTACGGATGCATGCAACAAGCAATTGATGTTATTGTATCGTGTGTGGAATATAAATGTATTCCGTATCTTAGATATCCTGTTTCATTTCATTATATATCTTTATTATCAGAAAGTATGTTGGATATAGAACAGAATATAGCTACACTTCGTTTTAAGATGAGTGTTGCATTTGCTGTTCATCAGCTTTGTGATAAGAGTAAACTTTCAAGTGTTTGTTTTGGAGAGTTTTTGAAGAAAAATAAAATATATAACTTTAATGAAAAACTGTTTAGCGTTCTTGCTGAGCATGATATTAATGAGAATAGTTTCTTAGGACATTCTATCGCAAAGTTGGTATTTAATGAGCTAAATAAATTTTATAGTGTGTTATTAGATGATAACTTAAAGGAGGAAAAAGATTAAGTAGTTAACTCCTGTTTAACTGAACTTTTTCTATGCATACATATTATGATAGCAATAATTAAAAATAGAATATGAGAATGAAAGTTATTCTATTACTGCGCTTTCCTCAAACTTGCTTGTTGAAAGTACGGATGGAGTGAAAATTTACACGTTAATGGTTGGAGGTATTTTACCAAAAACGGATTGACATTAAGCGATTTGCGTGATAGAATCGAAAATGAAAACAGCGATGAAGATTAGTTTTTAAATAACATTGAGTGTGATACTATTTTGATACTAAAAAAATTGCGGCTGTGAAATAATGGAACAAATAAAAATAGAATACATAAACAAGCAGTTAAAAACTTAAACAAATAAGTTTAGTAAAATAAAACATTTGTGGAGTGGGAATAAATTCTCACCTCTGAAAAACCCCGTAGTTAAGTGGTTATAGCCGTTTGGATGAGCCTTGTGGTAACATTATTTGAATTATTGTAAAAGTAAAGAGCTATCAGATTTTTTGAAAGTCTGATAGCTCTTTTTGTTATCTTGCTTAATTCTAAAAACTACTCATCTAGTAAAAACATAGTAGCTGGGTTTTGCTCCACCATAAACATAATTGCCCATTTTCCATTCGACAAAGAGATATTCTATATTATCAATTGATTTAAGAGTGTATTTGGAGGCTGTTGATTTTTTGCAATCGAGAACAAAACCTTTTGTCCATTTATCTTCCCAAGTTTCATCACTGTAAATTCTAACAACTCTGCCGTCTGGATAAAAGTTAATTTCTTTTAACCATAATTCATCATTTGAGGTGTTTTGGTTAAAGTCATCTATATTGTTGATGAAACATATAGATTTCCAGCGCCCCAAAACTCTGTCATCTGCAAAAAAAGGCAAGTTTATATTATCTCTGTGACCAATCTCGTTAATATGAAAATGCTTATCAGAAGTTTTTTTGTTTTTATTTGTTTGTTGTTTATCAGAAGACTCTACAAATAAAAAATCATTATTATCTTCTTCACGGATTGTATATTTATAACACAGTATGGGCTCGTTTCCGCCATAATGTACTAGTAAGAATCCTTTTGTCCAGCCTTCGAAAATCCAATATTTTTGCCCATTTTCTAGAAAATATATTTCTTTGAAAGCATCATCAATTAAAGGAGTTTGCATTTTAGGGTTAAATTTTTCTTTAGAATTTATTATCGAAAAATGCTCCCATTTCCCAATAACTTTTTCATCATTGATAAACTCCATACCATTTTCAAGAATATTTGTATTCATATTTATCCCTTCTTTTTTAATTATCGAAAAATCAAATTTACTTAATTAGTTTATAAACTATGCTTATAATTAAGCGAAAAAATTCCTTGTTTATTCGTGTTTCGTACAAGGATAATTATATCTCCGACGGTCGTATTCGTCTTTTGTAATTCCAGGGTTTTTGTATTTTTTAGCCTGTTTTTACTAAGCGGAAAACATCGTTATATATTTGTACCCATTCACTTGTTTAAGTGCAGGTACATTTTTCCGTCAAGGTAGGTAATTTTAAGAGCGCATAAATCTTCAAGGGTAAATATGGTGTGTATAAGACCGTTGTAGCTGTCGATATCGGGAAGGGTTAAAGCATGCGGTGAAACTTCAAACACCTTTGCAAGGGTATTTGTTAAATTGGCTTTGGAATTCCTTGAGCCGCTTTCATGCTGCATTAAACAAATACCTACTGTCTTTTCATAAAGTTGTAATGAACAGTCAGATACTTTTTCGTTATAGCTTTTACGCTTTTAAAAAGTCGATTTTTTACCGATTGCCACTGTACTTTATTCTGACCCATAATTTATAAATAGTATATAACATATGCTTCGTGTATGTCAATACAATACAAACAAATATAGTTAATATTTTTAAAACTACGTGTATTTATGAATGGTATTTCAAATAAAGCGAAAATATCTTGCATTCCCAAGCCGGTTTAGTGTGATGCTTTTGTTCTATGTAAAAAATTTGGTGTGAATTATAGTTTGTGACTTGCATTTTCGAGAAATACGGCTTATAATTTATAAGAGATATTTGGCTATTATGCAGGAAGAAAGTAACAAATTTCAACGTTTTAGTTCTTTTATTTGTTATGAAGATACCACCATATATAAAACGATGCAAGACTGGGCGAATATTCAATATTTAATAGAATAATGATAATCATTGCCACAACTCAATGCATGTTTACACAGTGTTTTTTGTAATATATAAAAGAAAAGAGGGATAGAATTGGAAATCATGGAGGAAAGAAAACGAACAAACTTGCGGATTGCTTTATTGCAGATAACTCCTCAAAAAAATTTAGAGGAAAATATAAATAAAGGGCTTTTCTTTTGCCGTAAAGCGAAGGAAATGGACGCAGATATTGTGCTGTTTCCGGAAATGTGGAGCAATGGATATGCTTTATATAATCGCTTGCCGGAGGAATGGAAAGCAGAGCGTATGAAAATATGCTTTGCGTGGCTACCTGCAATTATCCGGATACTGTCCCAGATTGCAATGGATGCTCTAGTGTTTTCGACGGAATTGCGTATTTGCCGGATCAGCAAGAATCCAGGGATACTTGTTTACTGAAAGCAACGTCAGAAGAGGGGCTTTTTATTGCGCAAATCAATTTGGAAGAACTCAGACGATATCGAAAAACTGAAGTGCATGGCAATGCGTACAGGCATCCGGAGAAGTACAAGATGCTTTTGGATACCCAGATCGACGAACCATTTATAAGAAATGATTACCGAAAATAAATGAAAGGATTCAGCCAGCTGAATCGTATTATTAGTGAAAGTAAAATAATACATGTATTGGAGGATATTTATATGCGAAAAATGATTGTTTGTTGTGGTTTACTGGTGACGGCGGTCGTGCTTTTAGGGAGTGGTATTTATTGTGCTGCTGCGTTTTCGCAGCAGAATCCAGGGATTTGCGGCAGATGTGTTCAGAATGAATGTATTTACAATGCAGGAAACGGGTGTACGCCAGGGTATGGACGGCAAGTGACAAAGGACTTGCACTATATTGACCAGAACGATGACGGCATTTGCGACAACTTTGAAAGTCAAAACAATTGTCAGCAAAACCGCATATATGCCCGCTCATCGTGCCGCAGACCGGGCTGTAGATAAAAGAGGGAAGTTAGCATGCGGAGCGAAGCAGATGTTAATCAGGCGATAGATTTACATGCAGATACAGTCAAACGTATTTGCGTGGTATATCTTAAGGATAGTTCTGATACGGAGGGCATATTTCAAGAAGTTTTCTTGAAATATGCCCTTAGTTCTGTTTTGTTTGAAAGCAAAGAACACGAGAAGGCGTGGATGATTCGGGTGACTATCAATCAATGCAAAGACTGGAAAAAAAGAGTCTTTCATAAAAAAACACAGCTTTTAGAGGAACTATATCCGATCAGCAAGGAAGAACGAGATGAATATTTAGATGCAATAGAAGCAGTTTGTAACCTTTCGAAAAAATATAAAGATGTGGTATATTTATATTATTATGAAGGATATTCTGCGGTGGAAATCGCAAAAATTCTTGGAAAAAATGTCAATACAATCTA
>CALXJH010000188.1 GCA_944388555.1 uncultured Clostridia bacterium | reverse complement strand
CGGTAGAATCGAAACATACTACCGGTGTCCCGCAGGAAAGCGCCTCCGCAGTAACCTTGCCGAACGTCTCCTCCAAAGATGGCTGTACAAATACATCGGCCATTGCGTAATACGAAGCCAGTTCCTTCGCGTTGTGTGTTTGCGAAATAAGTACTACGTTACCGGGCATTTTTATCTTTTTCGGAATGTTGCCTACAAGCAGAATTTTCTCATTCTCATGAAGCTGCTCAGCAAGCTTTAAGATTACATACAATCCTTTTTTTTCGGACCAATGACTCGCGACACATAGAATTATATTTCTTCCAATTAGTCCCATTGTTTCTCTCAGCTCAGCTGTGTCACAAGGCGCAAAAGTCTCTGTATCAATCCAATTATAAATTCTTTGGATCACTCTTGTGTTTCGGAACACCAATGATTTTTTTGCCTCATCGGTCAGCCAATCGGAAACTCCCACTACAGCAAGGCGGGGAATAGCAGAAAACAAATTCTTTTTGTCTTCCAACATTTTCGTAGAAGTGTCAAAAAACCAACTGACATTGTACTCCTTAAGAGATGGACAGTCACCACAGTGATCCTGCCATTTATTACATCCTATTGTTGTGTAGTGACAGCAATGACCTGTATAGAACCAACAGTCATGCAATACCGCAACAGTTGCTATATTTCTTTGTGCAAGATAGCGTAAAAGTAAAGGTAAATTGATGTAGTTAGAATGAAGATTGTGAAGCACTACGATATCCGGAGCAAAAATCTCCATATAATCCAGAAGTTTAATTGTATCCCGTTTTGAATAGTAACCCTGCTTCCCACTTACACGCGACATCAACCCATGTAATTTGGCATTAATGTTATTCCCAATCAAATATTCATCTAACGGATTTATAGATGGACCTTTAGCATATGCTATAACACATTGGTTCCCATAAGCAGACAGATAATCATGCATTTCCAAACAAGTTCGGCCGGTAGATCCAATTGCATTCACTGCATTAATTTGTAAAATCTTCACTGATTTCTCCTTATTCAACTCTAGTTATTGTTCAGACAAATTAATTCCGATATCACGTCGTTTTCGTTTATGGAGCAAGGCCGACCGAATTATCGAGGTATTCCTCCTCAAATTCATTCGGAAAGCAACCGCAAAGCACAAGAATTTCTTTCATGTCGGGACATCCTCAACTTCATGTTTTCTAATTTTTGGCGCTGCAGATGCAATGACGTTATCGAATACCTTCCGTATGCATGTGGGATCGTGGTTCTTTTTGGCCGATATGCAGGCGTTCTCTGCAAAAGCATCCCGCAAACGGGTATCCCCACAGAGCAGCTTTAGGTTGTTCGCTATTTCATCAACAAGGCAGCATACTATCGCTGCCTTGTTTTCAATAAAATATTGCATCGGGGCTGTATCACGGTTACCTACAGCGAAGATGCATTTCCCCGTAGATAGATAATCCGTTATTTTGGTGGAAAAAGAAAGACGAGCCACCTTTGCGTCCTTTCCGTCAATATCTTCCAAAAACAGTAGGACATCCGCTTCGTTCTGTTTCTGCAGGGCTTCTGCCTGTGGAATAGGTTTATGTACACGGCAGGATTCGCTCTGAATCTGTGCAAGCGTTTCATCCGGCAATACGGTTTGCGTATAGACGTCAAGCGTGATCCGTATTTGGCCTCTGTTGACCTCTTTTAACGCCTCAGAGATACGAAGCAAACTCCTGTCCCTGCCGATAATGAGGCTTCCGGTATATACCATACGGATCGGATGGTTCCCGCTGTATTTCTGCGCCACCGGTTCTTGAAGAAGTGGTTTTGTAAGCAAATGGCAGTTGATGCCGAAAAAAGCATCCGCTTCTTTTTTCGTAAATGGCGAGATGGCGAAAAATTCAGAGGTG
The DNA here is from genome assembly GCA_944388555.1 of uncultured Clostridia bacterium. Lineage (GTDB taxonomy): Bacteria > Bacillota > Clostridia > RGIG6154 > RGIG6154 > RGIG6154. The sequence goes on along the minus strand of CALXJH010000188.1, from coordinate 741 downwards.
AGCTTTGCAAGCTTTTTTAAAGAACGTCTTTGAAAAAATCTATATATTTTGTACCCAAGAGCCGAAGACTGCTTGTAGGTAAAATTGTCGTCCCAAATATAACCAATGGCTTTGGCTCCGGTACGTTTTACCGCATATTCAATGATCCGGTTCAAATGGATATAGCCGTCCATGGAATGAAGGATGATGTCCGGCTGGAATCCGTCCAAAAACTCGTCCAGTTCCGGCGTGCGCCATTTCCCCAGCTTCCAAAGTATTTCTCGGGCAAGGAGCATGGAATAGCGCCTTTTCTTTTTCATCTTGAAATATCTTGCGTTATGTGCCTGCAGATCTTCGTCTACATAATCGCTAAGCGGCGCGGCAGAGACTTCCGTCCCGGTTTTCGTGCTGCGTCGAAGTATACTTTTGATAATCTTGTTTTCGCTGATATTGAAATACCTCGAGCAGACAGTGCTATCAGGCCGCTCGTCCCGGATATATATGGATGCCAGGTTTTCGGGTAAATATCCGTCTAAAAGTGTGGCCCAACTGTTGGCTCCGACCTTAGAGTTCCACGAAGGTACGGTAATTACCAATATTTTAACAGTGTCATTCATAATGCCCTCGTTAAAAATTATTTATTGATAATTTGCTTATACACGCTATACACAACTTTGGCTGTGTTATTCAGATCCAAAAGCTCGTTTACAAGGCGCTGGCCGTTTTGCGCCATCGCTTTCATTTTATCGGGATTTTCTAATG
>CALXJH010000187.1 GCA_944388555.1 uncultured Clostridia bacterium | reverse complement strand
AAAGAGCAGGTACAGGAAATATTCCGCTGCAGGGGCTCGGTTTCCGGATAAGGCTTGACATTCGGGCCGCGCAGGATTTCCACGCTGTCCAATTCAGACACATCTGCCGGCGGTACAATCATATTGTCCTGCACCAAAAATTCTTCCGGTATGGGGAAATCAGGCATATCGCCAAGTGTTCTGGGGTCAGTCAGCACGCCGGCAATCGCAGAAACAGCGGCAACTTCGGGAGAAACGAGATAAATCTGCCCGTCTTTTGTACCCGAACGGCCTTCAAAATTACGGTTAAACGTTCTGAGAGAAATGCCCTTGGAATTCGGAGACTGGCCCATACCAATACAAGGACCGCAGGCACTTTCCAAAATACGCGCGCCTGCCGCAATCAGAATAGACAAAGCGCCGTTTTGCGCCAGCATATTTAAAACCTGTTTAGATCCCGGCGCAATGGATAAAGAAACATCGGGATGTACGGTTTTATCCTTTAAGATATATGCCACTTTCATCATATCCGAAAGCGAGCTGTTGGTACAGGATCCGATACAAACCTGATCAATTTTCATAGGTCCGATTTCAGAAAGGGATTTGACATTATCGGGAGAATGCGGACAAGCGGCCGCAGGTTCTATATCCGAAAGACAAATATCAATGGTTTCGTCGTATACCGCGTCGGCGTCGGCGGCAAGCGGGATCAAGTCTTCGCCGCGTTTTTGCGCCTTTAAGAAAGCCTTGGTCACTTCATCCGACGGGAAAATAGAGGTTGTCGCACCCAGTTCGGCGCCCATATTGGTAATGGTTGCGCGCTCCGGAACACTGAGGCTTTTGACACCTTCGCCGCAATATTCAATGACTTTGCCCACACCGCCTTTTACGGTCAGCAGTTTCAAAACATGCAGGATAACGTCTTTTGCGGCGCACCAGGGGTTTAATTTTCCGGTAAGGTTCACCTTCACAATCTGCGGATAGGTGATATAATAAGCACCGCCGCCCATGGCAACGGCAACATCCAAGCCGCCGGCACCGATGGCAATCATGCCCAATCCGCCGCCGGTAGGTGTATGGCTGTCCGAGCCGATGAGGGTTTTACCCGGAATACCAAAGCGCTCCAGGTGTACCTGATGACAAATACCATTGCCCGGCCGGCTGAAATAAATACCGTGTTTTTTGGCAACCGAGCCGATAAAGCGGTGATCGTCCGCGTTTTCAAATCCGGACTGCAAGGTATTGTGATCGATATAAGCAACGGATTTTTCGGTTTTCACGCGCGGAATGCCCATTGCTTCAAATTCCAAATACGCCATCGTGCCGGTTGCGTCCTGGGTTAAAGTCTGGTCGATTTTAAGACCAATCTCCTGCCCTTTTACAAATTCGCCGTCCACCAGATGCGCTTTGAGAATTTTTTCTGTTAACGTAAGACCCATAATTTCATCTTCCTTTCTGCTTTTTAAAACCTGTGTAGATTTTGAGGAAAATAAAAGACAAAGGCATGTAAAATTGAACGCCTTTGTCCTGAATATGCCAGATTTTAAGGCATTATGTTCCTTGTGCCTATCTTTTAATATTGTAACATAAATTTAAGGTATTGTCAATTTTTTTCTATTGTTTTCCCGCGAGGACCTTTTCGGCATAGCGAACGGTTTCCATCGCGTCGCGGGCATACGAATCGGCATGAATACTTTGCGCGTATTCTTCGGTTAACACCGCGCCGCCCACCACCACTTTCACGCCGGGACAGTTTGTATGCACAAGCTCGATGGTTTTCTGCATGGAAGGCACCGTGGTTGTCATAAGGGCGCTTAATCCCACCAATTTGACATTGTGTGCTTTCACCGCATCCAACACCGTTTGCGCAGGGACATCTTTGCCTAAATCACACACCTCAAAACCATAGTTTTCAAGCAAAACTTTTACAATATTTTTACCGATATCATGAATATCGCCTTCCACCGTTGCAAGCACAATTCTGCCTTTGTTGCTGTCTGTTTTAGGCATTGCGGCTTTGACTACCTCAAAAGCGGCTTTTGCCGCTTCGGCACTCATTAAAAGCTGCGGCAGAAAGACGGTTTTCTGTTCAAAACCCTGCCCGACCACATCGAGTGCCGGAATGATGTGTTGATGAATGAGTTCCATGGGCGGAAGCGTTTGTATTAAATCGCGCGCAAAGGCCGCGGCGCTTTCTTTCAAACCTTTTATAATCGCTTCCTTGAGCGTTTTAGAGTGCGTGTCTTCTTTGACGCCGCCGGGCGCAGCCGACTGCTGTGCGGCAAAGGCAATATAGTCGCCGCAGTTTAGATCCATGTTATGCAGGGCACAGAAACTGAAATACACGCGGCGCATATCCTCCGCATACGGATTCATAATCGCCGCCGACAAACCATTTTCCAGTGCCAGCGCGAAAAAGGTGCTGTTCACCCATTCCCGGCTGGGCAGACCGAAAGAAATATTGGACACGCCAAGAATGGTATGGCCGCCCATGGCATGGATGCCGCGCACTGCCTCTAAC
>CALXJH010000186.1 GCA_944388555.1 uncultured Clostridia bacterium | reverse complement strand
ATCATATTATACACGAATTTATGCATATTTTCAAGCCGCAAATGCATATTTTACAGGCTTGCCATCTTTTTTTGTAAAGGCAAAAATTATTTTTCTTGACATTCTGCCTCAAAGTTACTATAATTATCTATACAGCTTGTTTTCGACATATAATATCTGAACTGATTTTTTAAGTTTAAAATCACATAACTCGAAATGTTGCGCTGTTTTGAGAAGTCAAAACTTCACAAAGCCTTTAACAATGCGGGTTTACAGCACACTGGCAACTTCAGAACACGCTGAGTTCTAATAAAAATTCTAATAAAATTAAATAATGCGTTAACCTCGCGAATGCGAGTTAACATATACGGAGACGTATCGAAGTGGTCATAACGGGGCTGACTCGAAATCTTCTTCGCCAAACGGAAGTCAATCTTCCAAAAAACCTTTAACCGTGCGGTTTTCGGGCATCCGCCCATCGCCGCATCACACAGAGTTCTAACGAGAATTCTAATAAAACTGAATATTTGCGTTAATACTCCTTCGGGAGTTTAACATATACGGAGACGTATCGAAGTGGTCATAACGGGGCTGACTCGAAATCAGTTAGGGAGCAATCCCCCGCGAGTTCGAATCTCGCCGTCTCCGCCAAAACGCCTTGGAACTGAATATTCCAAGGCGTTACTTTTTGCTTTTATTGATGAATTCTGTTATAATAAAATTAGTTTGGAGGGGTTTTATGAAATGTATTTATTGCAACAGTGAATCAAATTTAACTGTTTCTGATATTATTCCGTATGCACTAACCGGAGCAAAATTAAAAAAACGATTCGTATGTAAAGAACATAACGGCTTTACAAATGATAATTACGAAAATCAAATGATTAGACAACTTGATGTTTTTCGTAACAGATTAGGACTTACTGAACGTGATGGTGATCCGGTAAGGTATAAAGCTGAATTGAGTATTGGTGAATATACATTCCCAAGTGTCAGCATATCTGACCATGCTTCTATAATGGACAATTCAAAACGAGTATTTAGAACAACAGATGAGAACGGGAAAACAATTCTTGTTGGTAACAGAAGTGAATTGTTAAAAATTAAAGGCGCAACCGATGATAAAATCAAAGATATCAGTGCATCTGATTTTTCTGCTGTCAGCCACACCAACATACAAAATCTCTTTATATCAGCAGCAACGCTTCATGCAATTGCAAAAATTGCATATGAATGGCATTGTTTTATAAACGATATAGAGTCATTTGATTCTCAAAAATATAGCGATATAGTTTCATACATTTTAAATCCGGAAGCACAAGACCATCCTGTTGAACTTGTAATCGATGCGATGACTTGGGCATTGATGGATCAGTTCTCACAAACCGGCTCGAACATGCTTTTTGAATATTGCGACATTGATGGCAACACCTACGTAATTTTTGGTTTTTGGGGCGTAATCATATACAAAGTCAGAATCTGTAAAAACGATAATGTGCAGTTTATAGATGCTAATATTTATAATTCATATTTCTATCATGTTGACGGAACTGATAGCGGGGCGATATTTGCAATCCACGGGAACCCCAAAATATTGTCCGAGAATTGTGACCAAGCTTTATCAAGACTTTGTGGGGAAATTAAAGACAGATTATCTAAACTTGGAGAGCGTGATATTACAAAAGAATACATTGCGAAACACATTAAGACAATAGAAGATTTGCTTCCAAAATATAAAAGTGGAACTTGTAGTATTGCGCAACTGCTTGATTTTGAGCATGAAGACAGGGTTGTTCCTGTTTACATAATAGAGCAACTATCTTGCAATAGCCAAAATTATGATACTTCAGAAACTTTTACACAAAATATGCAACGTAATCTTGATTGTAAAGATAAATTTATTTTTACCAAGGACAAACTTAAAGAGGTTCTTCAAAGGTATGTTGATATGGATAAAAGCGGTACTTTTGCCGATATGATTGAAAATGCAATTGCATTTTTTCGGTCAATTTAATATAAATTACGGAGAATAAAATTTATGGAAAATAATATAAATGAAAACGATTTACCCCTTGAATACCCCGATTTCAACAAACTCTATACTTTCAAAAGTGAAATAAGAAAAGCTCCTAAAGGTACATGGTTGGGAATTCGTAAGGCGACTCTCGGGATTTACTTAACAACATTGATTTTATCTATTCTACTGTGTGTGCAATATCTTATATGCAAAGAACCTAATAATCTTCAAAACGTTTTAATGTCTATTGGTGCGAGTGGCGTTGGCGCTGCTCTATTGAGTTACTTTATTGAAGTTGCTATTACAAGTGCCGAGCGAGACAGAAAAGTAAAGGCATATAACAGCTCTATTATTTCGATTTATTATAATCTTTGGCTTATTTTCGGAAATGGCACATATTCATATTTAAACAGTATCGGCTCAAATGAAATGAAACTAAACAGAGCTCGCCATTTTGCTGACGAATTTATATTTCAGTTTAAGCATGTTATACCTCAAATTGAAAATTTCATTTTAGAACATGGTGAATGGTATGATGAATATACAGTAAAGGCTTTGGATGACCTTAAAAGTCAATTAATTAGATACATTGCCTCTTTGCAGAATCCAATAGATACTGCTCATTTGATTCAATTGCTTGATGGTATAAGAGTAAATTTGAGACAGTTTTGCAATATGCTAAAAATGAAGAAATTATTTATAGGGAAATAAAATAAATGCCCCGCCGAAAAATCGGCGGGGCATTCTGTTACGGCAAGGAATTAAAAATCAATTTCTTTTATTATAAAAATCTTTTTATCCTTGCCATATCCTTGCATCTTGATATATACAAGTGCTTCGAGGTCATCACAGTAGGTGTATCCAAGATAGGATTTGTGCAGGTCATCTCTGCCGAGGGCGACGAGCATTTGCCATGGATATGGGTTGCAACTACCGTCCTCGGTTTCAGCGCAACGCTCTTTGAGGTACATATACAGTTTATATAAATAATTTCTGTATTCACCTACTATGAGACCGTCACGCTGTTTGCGGAGATAATCAAGTTTTTCAGCTATCTGTTCTTCTGTCAGAACTTTTTTCTTAATCAAAGTTTTCACCTCTTTTCATTCTTCTTTTGCATCGGCGCTGTTCGTTTTCACGCTCTCTGCGTTGTATGTATTTAAATTCTCGGATGAGTTCTTTATATCTGTCGGTACGTGGGTTGGATAGCTTTTGCGGTGATGCCATATAGCATATAAATTCCTCTTTTACGCAGTATTGAGTACTGCCGATTTTTACACCGTGCAAGGTTTGTTCTCTTATCAGTTCATGTATACGCTGTGGGTTATGTCCAACAAGTTCCGCCGCCATCTGTGTGGGCAGAGCTTCGGGCAGCTCTGCCCACAGCACCTCCAACCATAGCTTGAAGGCTTCGCAGTTTTCTTCGGTGGCTTCAAACATGGGGCGCGGATGCCATTCGGTTCGGTTTGAGAATAGACCGTTCAGCTCGGATAAAAAACCCACCTCGGTATCCATACGGATTTTGAACATTTCCGCATCCCCTATCAGCACTCGATACTTATGGGTTGTGTGTCCGGTGTTTTCGTGTGGGATATAGTTATGATCCATCAGATATTTCATCTTCCGTGTTGAGATGTGAAGGTACTGCCTGAGTTGGCATCCACTCATATATTTCTTTTCAGCCATATATTAAATCATCCTTTCAGTTAGCAAAAATGCACCTCTGTTCGAGGTGCATCATTCTTTTGCTTTATTAAAGATATTGCTGATAATATCAGCGCTTTCCTGTTTCTTGGATTTATCAAGGTGAACATAAATGTTTGCCGTTGTGGACAGATCGGAGTGTCCGAGGAAGGTCGATACATTCAGCAGCGGCACATCCTGATTGCTAAGGATACTTGCGGATGTGAGCCGCAGGTCGGGGAAGCGCATATTTCGCAGGTCATATCGCTCGATAAGGTCTGCGAACCTTTGTGTGACTCTGTTCGGTCTTAGTAGTTCGCCGAGCTGATCGACGCAGATATAATCATCGTATTTGCGGTTATAGCTGCCCTTGAACATTCTGCGGTATAGGTCTTGCTTTTCACGTTCCTCGCACAGCATTTCATAGACGGGGTCCGGCAGAGGAAGGGTTCGGCGGCTTGATTTATTTTTCATTTCCTCTACGGGTTCTACGATAACCTCGCCGTTTTCCTTGTACTCGATAACCTTGGTGTCGAGCAGGATGGTGCGCTTATCCCAATCGATTCTTGACCACCGAGCACCCAAAGCTTCGCTTCGGCGCAGTCCCAAGCCACCCGCTAACATTACCGCAGGATAGATAACATCACCGCGGAAGAGACCGAGCATTGTTATCAGTTCATCCTCTGAATAGTTTTCGCCAGTGAACTTATTTTTCTTCGGGCGGTCGATTCGGTCGAAGGGATTGGCATCTATCAGCTCGTCCTTGAACGCTCTTTTGAAGGCGCTGTGCAGGACGGTGTGATAGTGGATGACGGTGTTAGCAACAACACCCGACTCGAACATCCAGTCATAAAAATCCTCGATATCCTTTGAGGTGATGTTGCCCACCGTCAGATTACTGTGGGCAGTAAAATACCGCCGAATTCTACCGTAGATCATTCCATGGTAGCTTTCGGCGGTACTCTTTTGGATATTCTTTTCAACCTTTTTATAGTGAGCACACATATAATCGAAGATCGGAATATCCGATGCAGGTCTCGCGTTCCGAGCAATTTGCTCGGCGTAATCATTTTCAAAGGCTTTCACTACCTCTCGGTAGGCTTTGTTCACTTTTGATTTGTTTGTGCCTTCGGGGAGACCGAGGGCACGCCATACGGGTTTTGTCTTGCCGTTCTCTTTGACTTGTATTACGGCATAAAGGCGACCCTTTTTAGCCTGTACGCTGGCTGCAAGTGTGGTCTTGGCATCCATTTGTTATCACTCCTTTTTTATTTTTGCCAACACGAACAATATCACAACTCGGTTTGCAAGTCCAGACATTATCGGAAGTTTTCTCAAGATAATAGACCCTTGGGTTCGAACTTGATGAATCCTTTTGCTGTAAATAATCGATCAGCTGCGATTTGGCAATGCGATTTTCTCTGCCGACCTTAACCGCCGGAAGGGATTTTTCCTTGATGAGCTTATAAACGGTTTTGATACTGACTCTCAGTATCTCCGCAACTTCAGCAGCGGTCAGCGCCGCAGGATAACAGCGCAATTCTTTTTCGCGCTCTTTTTTAGTCATAGGCTAACTCCTTTCTCCTACATCTTCATTGTAGGTGTTTCAGTTTCTTCTGTCGTTGTGTCCTCGGTGTTATCGGCATCGCTCATGGCGGCGATAGCACCAACGGCGAGACCGATAATTGCACCGAGGTTTGAAGCGTTTTCTTGTGCTTCGATTCGTTTTCGGCGTTCCTCCGGGTCTTCGGATGTGCTGTCAATTATACTGCCAGCTTCCAGAACACCACGCAGACCAGCACCGATAGTGCTACCGCCGATACCGCTGTGGCTATAATTATTTTCATAATTTTCTGCTGCAGTTTCTCGATCGTACTGTTCAGAGCCTTGGTACTCTCGGAAAGGGTTTCGGAGCAGTTCGAAATAAATTGCTCTTGATTCTTCCCAGCCTGTTCTACCATCGTCTGCATCTGTGCCACCGTATCCGCATTGGTATCCACCACCGCTTGAACCGTCCTCTGCATATACTCCGCTTCGATATTCTGTATCTTGGAGCAGTGGTCGGTCAGTTCTTTCCGTGTCGCCAGCCCCTCTATCAACCGATACAGCTTCGGCTGAAACTCTGCCGCATCCTCCAGCAGTTGGCTCTCCCTCTTGCGCTGTTCTATCGGTATTGCATACACCTGCGGCTGATACGGAATCTGTGCCAGTTCGGATACCGTCCGTGCATTTTTCTGCTTCAGCATATCCACCGCCGTGTTCTGCTGTGAGCCGTTTCCTGATTGTGAACTCATACTCTAATACTCCTTTCAAATATTTTTCATCGTGCAGTCGTATGTCCCTGCACTTCATTCCATTGGGACAAGTGAAAGTAATATATTTTCTTTCATCTATCCACGTAACCTGATAGCCGAGCCGATTCATTTCTCTTATAAAATCAGCTCGGCTACCGCTTCGGTTCATCACAAAATCGATGTCGGCAATCAATTTAAATTTCCAACTCTCGCCTTTAGAGGCGGCGCGGTACTCTCGGCTTGAGATATTTGCACCGTCTTTTTTGTATGGTTTCAGAACACTTAGACCGTGTACGTTACAGATACTGTCGCTGAGTGTTCGCAACCGAGTCAGCGTTCCGGGGTTCTGCCTGAGCTTATTTCCGTTTTCATAATGCACAGAGTTTATAACAAAGTGATTATGCAGGTGCTCGGCATCGGTGTGGGTCGTCACCAAAACTTCGTAACCGGGCCACGCTTTTTCTGCGAACTCCAAACCGATTTTGTGAACCTGCTCAGCAGAAACATTTTCCCTTGGCGAAAAAGATTGAACGTAATGATAAAAAGTAATACCGCCCTTCTTTTTATGCGCGTTCTTTGTCACCATAAATTCTGTGAAAGAATTCTCGCCGTTGCAATTTACACCGCTCACAAGTCTGCGACCGCTGTCCTCATCTGCAACTTTTTTGTGTTGCAAACAGTAATCGATCACCGCCTTCATTGCGCTGATGCTTTGATTGGATTCGGGAATAAAATTTACAGTTGCCATTATCCCTTCCTCGCAATCTCTAACAGTTGTTCGTAAATTTTTCTCTGTTCGTCAACGACATCCTGAAAATCATACGACTGAAACACACCCGAATTTATCTTCGCTGCTATCTGATTTAGGTTGTTGCCGATGCGCTTGAGTTCGATCAGCAACGGCTTTACATCCTCGGCAACATGGATGGGTGTTTCGAGCGAAAGCGAAACGATATAGTCTGTAATACTTCGCTTGGCTCGTTTTGCATTTCGCTCGATGCGTTCCTTTTCGGCTTTCGTAAGCCGAATCGTCAGCGTATTATTACGCCGTCTTTTTTCACTCATTTTTATCATTCCTTTCGTAATAATAGTGGGTTCGGGCTACCGCCCGTAATTTAGGCGTTTCGGCGGATAGCCAGACGCTCTGCTTGCCCCGGACGATGTCCGGGAAATCGGTGAAACCGACGCTCCCGCAAACGCCCCGAATTCGCGTTGTTTCCTTCGCATCGACGGTTTACCCTACTCCTCGCCGAAAGCGGCACAAA
>CALXJH010000185.1 GCA_944388555.1 uncultured Clostridia bacterium | reverse complement strand
AACGGCAGAATTATAAAGACCTGCAAAACCGCTAAGCGGCGAAGGCGCCTGTACATAGTTGGTGGTTGTAACATCATCAATGGGTGCATAATGCGCACCGCCCCTGGAAAGAACAAACGCAATCGTTGGAATAACTCTTTGTTCGAGCATTTCCTCATCTTCTGTAAGCAAATACCGCTGGAAAACGCTCATTGCATTAGATTGAGACACTAAGTTCTTACTTTCCATATTATAATAACCCATCCAATCCGTATCCCATCCGCCATAGTCATCATCCATAATCAGATCGGTTGTGTTATAAATAGTATCATTCAAAGAACCATAATAATTGGTTCTAAGGTCTACACAGTTATACATATCCACTGCAATATGCTTATAAGTATCATACCAATTTTCAAATCTGTTGATAATGCGATAAGAGAATTGATAACGCTCGCCGGCTTCAAATTCTGAACAGTCATTACCCATCATGGGTGCGACAATCTGAGAGCGGATTTTACCGCCAGTGGTATAAAACATAGTGCCAAATCTCGATGTATCAGGATGTGCGAAGTCTTGTGGCACACAGGTTGGATCAACCACAACGCCGGTTGTTAATTCTCTGCCTGGTGTTTTAATATTATTATCAGCAGTAAAATACAAAGTGTTCATGGGTGTGAACATAAAAGCTTCCGTTAAAACAACCGGTTCTTCAGGAATTGCATGCTTGATATACAGCAACGGCGCCGTTACTGTATCAAACTGCTCATATTCCACACCATCGCCTGTAAAGAGTGCAAAGGAATACGCGCCGTTTTGGTTAAAAAGTGCGTCAATTGTAACTTTCGGGTCATCTGCTAATGTGTCAAAAGTATAAGTGGCGCTAAAATCCACCTTATCCTGCGGAGCAAATATTAATTTTATTTCAGTATCTGAAATTTTAACAAAATCAGTCGGAATGAGCCAAGAACCGCGGCCAAATTTATAAAAGTTTGTATTGGATCCTGTTGTTTCCACGCCGTTTACATCCACTGTTGTCGAAACAGTAGTTCCCGCACCCGTTCCGCTCAGAAATTCTGAAGAAAGTGCATTCATCATCAAAAAACCAAATTCTTCGTTTCTTGCTTTTACAAGAACCCATTCGCCCGTATTTTTATCTTTCGCATAAATTTCATTTTGAACAACGGCGCCTTTTGAAGTATTTCCTTGATAAAATACTATTTTATTGGTCTCATTTTCGATTGAATCTGTTTTTAAAGGCGTAAAGTTTTCCTTGCTATATACGGGATAAGCAGGAGCAGGAATTTCGTTGAGCGGATTATAGGGCATAACAATCTTATTTAGCTCTGCTTCATCCTGCGGGATTTGCAAATCCAAATCATCAATTAAAATAACACCGCTGCAACGCGCAAAAAATCCTGAGGTATCTAACAACTCAATTTTATGCGTTCCTTCTGTCAAATCATATTCTCCGGCTTCCATCCAGATAAATCCTTCCTGGCCATGCGTTCCCATTTTTTCTGGATATTGCTGTCCATCCACTGCTACATGAAAATACCTGGTTCCGGGTTTATTGGTTGCATAGTCTCTTGAACGCACCCATAATTTGTATTTTCCGGGTTTTGTAACGGTAACGTATGCAATCGCAGGTTCAGCCTCTCCATTGAAACCTGTTTCGTTGTTTGAGTCAGAAATACCCTGAAGATAACCTTCTGATGTCAACGTCCATGTTCCTAATTCGCTAAAACCGTATGTGTCGATATAATAAGCTGTTGGAATATGACCGGATTCAATATAAACGCTCTGCGTTGCCTCATCCCAATCGACTTTGCAATTATAAGCTTCCGAAATAAAGCGAAGCGGCACCATTGTTCGGTCATTAATTAAAACAGGCGGCTGATCAATTGTAACCTGTTTACCTGCTATAGAGGCATCATTGCTACCTATTGTAACCATTACAACTGCGCCATTTCTCGAGCCTATCGCCGTTTCTGTCGCATCATCCCACGATACGGTACAACCTAAAGCCTCAAATATAGCGCGCATAGGAACCAAAGTCCTGTCGTTTAGTATTACGGGATCCACATCAAATGTCATCCATTCGTCATTAAACTTAACAGCAATTTCAGTATCCGGCCTGGATTCGTCAGGCTCGGTAACTGGTTCCTCATCTTTAACCTTATCCGAAATAACTACTTTAGAGGCATCATATGTATGATTATTTACAATATCTAATAAAACATCTTCGGTGTTAACTGGTTCAAAATCCTTATCATCCGTAACCAAAATCATATCTATTCTTGCATAAGCAATGCCATCAACTGTAAGTTTATGCGCGCCGGCACTAAGCGTAATTTGCCCTGCCAAGCTCCAGGCATATCCATCCTTACCGTGTTTTCCCATTTGATTTTCCAAAGCAGAACCGTCAACTGAAATGGTTGCCGTTCGCGTTCCCGGTCTATCATTTGGAAAGTCTTTACTTCTTCCCCAAATATAGTAAGTCGTCTCATACGGCAAAACCAATTCGGTTTCCGTCACTGCTCTTGCACCATTTGCTAATAAATTTGGAATAGCACCCGTATTTTCAACTTTCCAATCTCCTAAATGATCTTCAAAATTCGTAGTATTCAAGAAATAGTATAGACAGTTTTCTTTATAGTCCATACCCACCGTTTCTGTTTCAGGCGGCACTTGTTCTGTTCCAGATACGGATTCAGGATACACCTTGAGTTCAAATTTATGGGTACTGCCTGTATAGCTGTCAGGATATTCCGCAGTTGTAACGGCACCCGCCTGCGGAATAATTAAAACAATATCCGTTTCCCTTAATTCAACCTTTTGAATGGAGCTTGAAAACGGAAGTTTTGTATCACCGTCAACCAATTGTCCTTCCACTTTCAACCCAATCATATTACTTTCTGTAACTGTAAATGGAATATCTGATTTTTTTACTACGAATCGAAAATCAGTTCCAACCATGCCATGTCCTGAATAATTCAAATCGAATGCTTCAAAATTAGTTTCAGCAGCAAATACTGAAGCCGGTGCAAAGCATGCGAGAATTAAAATAAATGACAATAACCATGCGCATGTTTTTTTCATTTTTTATCCCCCTTATATTCTTATATTACACCGCGCTATGCCAACTCTTAAAACAAAATGGCAAGCAAGTATATACTAATATTCTATCATAATTAATTATTATTGTCAATACTTTTTTTAAAGTTTATACTTATTATATATAAAAATTAACGCCTCTTGGGCGTTAATATAAAATCCTTAATTATTGATTATAGTAACTTAAGATGCCTAAATAAATCGCGAAAGCAATTTTTTTCTGATATTCCTCTGTCTCTAGCATCAATGATTCCTCCGGGTTAGACAGAAAACCACATTCTACAATAACAGAAGGTAAGTTTAATTCCTGAAACTGTAATTTGTCATTTGCTATTTTCATTTCCACACGATTATTCGTTTGGTCTATGTTTTGTCGGAGAGAAGTTTGAATTGCTGTCGCCAGCGTATGGCTTTTCGGAAAAGTAGACTCATAAAATACTTGCGCACCTTTATACCGGGATTCTTGAAATTGATTTAAGTGAATACTAATCATCATATCGGCTCCGGAAGTATTTGCCAATTCTCGTCTATTTAATAAGTCCTGCCTTTTTTTTGTTTTAATGCTTGCATTTTCATCATCATATAGCGATACATCTTCGGTCCGCGTCATAATAACTTTAGCACCGCCCTGTTCTAAATAGCTTTTTAGAAATTGTGCTATTTTTAGATTGATATCTTTTTCTTTTGTCCCATTTTCTGCCTGTGCACCACTATCTATACCGCCATGTCCTGCATCTACAACCACAGTACGATTTGAAACGGGCAATTTGGCTTTTTTCTCCTGTTTTTACTGTGAATAAAAATAGAAATA
>CALXJH010000184.1 GCA_944388555.1 uncultured Clostridia bacterium | reverse complement strand
TGCCGCCTCGTCCGATGATGGGCATCGACTCCTGCGGTATGCTGATTTCGGCAGTACACGAAGAAAACGGTCATGAAGGATTAAACCTTTTGATGGTGGATGACCATATTCCTGCAGGCGCAAAACTCTACTAAAGCGAGACACATTTTAATGTTGAAATTTCAGAAAACTGCATATTTACACCATTTAATGCAGGAAAATGCACCAAATTGAAAATCACATAATATATGAAATAAACGGGCAGTCTCTTCGGGATTGCCCATTTTCATAGACAAACACAAATATAAGTCAAAAACTACAGAGAAGGATACGGGTATTTACTATGAGAAGAAAAGACAGAGAAATCGTTGACGTATACAAAATTGAGGAAATAATAGCCAAAGCAAGATATATGCATTTAGGAATATTGGATGGTGAATATCCTTATGTTGTACCGCTTCATTACGGTTATTTAATGGAAAATGGAAAACTTACATTTTTTGTTCATTCTGCAAAAGAAGGGCATAAATTAGATTGCATACAAAAAAGCAGCAACGTTTTTGTTGAAATCGAAATCGGCGAAAATCTTATAGCCTCTGATCGGCCTTGCGGATATAGCGCTGAATATAAGAGCGTCATGTGCAGGGGTAAAGCTTCTATAATTAAAGATAAAAAGAAAAAGTGTGTCGCACTTAAAATTCTTATGGAGGTACAAACGGGGGAAAAATTTGAAATAAACGAAAAAATGGCTGAAACAGTAACGATTATTCAAATAGACATAGATTCCTATTCTGCAAAAGCCTGCGTAAGATATGATACAGATGTTTGAAATTGACCACTTGCGCCAAACTTGCTTTTTGAAAAAATGTATTCCGTTTCCGCGATAATAGTCTGACAAAAGTATGGCCCAAACTTATTTGTAAACAGGGGCGTCAAAATGTCCTATCTCCCAAAAGATGCATTGTATTATATATAAATGTAAAATATAGAACAGCATATAAATTTTTGCATTAAAAACCATATACCAAAAAACATTTGTTTTGACATTGCAATTGAAAAACCACAAGGACAGTCTCATCCGATGCTGTCCTTGTTTAACCGTTTATTCCGATATAGATTCCATGCCGGCTGTTTATCCACACTTAAATCTCTGCATAATCAGAATCTGCCTATATCATTATGATTGATAAAATGTACGAACCGCGTCAAAAAAGGCGTCAATATTTTCCCATTTCGCCATAGGCGGAATATCACACCCGGAGGAAATAATGAAATTGTTGTATTTGGAACAGTCTTTCAAAAGATCCGTCGTTGCCTTCCGAATAGATTCCGGCGTACCGTTTCTGAATTCATCTGCCGGCGAAATATTTCCCATGGCTATGACATGCTCTGGTATTTTTGTCATCATCTGACGCATATCTATTGCATTGCCAAAATGATACGCAGCGGCACCCGTGCTGAGAATATCATCGATGACACGAATGGTATTGTCACCGCAGTTATGATAAATCACAATAAAATCATCAGTTTGCACAGCGTCTATAATCTTCTTGACATATGGCGCGGAAAATTCCTCCATAAGCGCCGGAGATAAAAGCCCTGCCAAAGGTTCGGCCATTACAACGCCGTTTGCACCAGCTTTTTTATACGCCTGCATATACTTTATTAAAAAATCCGAAACTTTTGTTAAAACCACCTGCACCATCTCGGGATCTTCGTAGCACTGAATCATGATTTCTGATACATCTAATAATCTGCCCGCGAGAGAATATGGCCCTATAACGCCTGCAAATACCGGACGGTCGCTGATCCATTTACACGCCTTTTCGATCGCTTCAAGATAAATACCCGTTCGCCCTGCCCCTACTTCAGGAATTTTTAGCGCATCTGCATCCTGCCTGTTTTCAATAATATGCCCTGTAATTGTGGGGACCTCGTCATCCGAAAATTGAGCAGCTGCACCAAAGGCTTCTGCTTCAACCGATAGATCCATCATGCTCACGGCTGCTAAACTATCTACTCTGTCTGCAATACGTTTCATGCCTTCTGCCTGTAATGCACTGCTTTGAATCAATTGTTTCACACTAATCCCCATAAGCTGAACAGACGGGAAAGATAAAATAGGCATTGCTTTTTTTATGTCTGACTGTGCTATTTCTGACAGCCACTGTTTCATATTCATATGTACATCTCTCCTTCATGCAATATATTACCACAAAAGGCGGGAATAATATTGAAAAATCTGTTTTTCTTTATAAAAATTCTATTTTATATCAATATACCTCCAAAATAGGTAACCGTATTTTGACCGTTGATATAATTTAACCCACATTCCTTTGCAAGAGCCGATACCTGTATACCATAAGATTCCAGAGAAGGATATGCTTTTTCCGGAAATCGACAGGGCAAATGATCCTGCACAGCGCACTTTTCACATATTCTGCATCCGCCAGCCCCCAGCATCAAAAAATCCGAAAGATTTTTCTTGCAAAACTCAAAAATCACATTGGTAAGTTTTTTAAAATCATCTGCCCCTTTTGTCATCCCTTCAAAGTCAAAAGAATCGCTCAGATGATATATTTTTTGAAACACGTAAATCTCAGAATAAGCCTTTGCTTTTGCTATAAGGCTATCCGTCTCTCCTACATACGGAGGACAAACCCAGCATTTTCCATAATTTCCGCACTGATTCATCTTACACAGTTCAACCAGCGATGGCTCAAACGGAATTTTATCCGTATAAAGCTTTGCCGCACGGTCTGCACCTAACTCCAGTAATTGCTTTTCCCAATCCATCACTGCGCCTCCTCACCAAACATCATATACTGCATGTATTTTTCCATAAAGACCGGGTCGGAAGATAATTCTTTGGTGATTGCTTTTTGTTTGATCTGCTCTGCCTGCATAAGGCATTCCTTGCTTTGCAAAATCATACAAGCCCCTGCGCCCGCGCCGTTACCAATGACAGTAATAACATCCTGCACCTTTTCGGGAATCAAACCTATATTTATACAAGACACTTTATCTACATAGCTGCCAAAGCCGCCTGCAATATAAAACTTTTTAATTTCTTTGTTTTCGCACAATGTTTCAATGCCTGTTCTTATGGCAGACTTGGCAAGCTGTACTTTCCGAACATCCGACGGCGTTATATATATTTGGCTGTCTGCTATATAAAAATCATTCTCCATATATCCCGTTTCGTCTATTACGCCCAAAGATAACATGCAGGAAATTGCATCTATTAAACCACTCCCGCAAATACCAACAGGCTTTACATGATCCACAGTTGTATAATAAAGCTTTCCATCCTTGAGATAAACCTTGTTAATCGCCCCGGGTATTGCCGCGCATCCACATGTAATGCCGACGCCCTCAAATGCCGGCCCCGCCGCCGTAGAACAGCATAGAAAGGTACCGCTATCATAGTAAACCATTTCTCCGTTTGTTCCTATATCTAATAAAAAGGAGCCATCCGTTTGTATCATGCCGCTTGCAAGAATCGCACAGGTTATATCTGCGCCAACATATGCCGATATACAAGGCGGTAAATAGACGTTGTCTTGCCATTGTCCAAATAAACTTTTGGGAGTAAAAGGCGCCGTTGCTATAGAAGAAGCATCCAAGCGCGTAAGAAAATGCAGCATAGTTGTATTGCCCGTTATCACATAAGTATTTATTTCTTTTCCAAAATAGGATTTGATATTTTCTATCTGTTTTGTTACCTCCGCATAAAGTGCATCTGCCTTACCATCAATCGCCGCACTTATCCTGGAGATTAGATCTGCACCAAATCGGGACTGCGTATTTGGCAAACACACGCTGCCTATACAGATACATTCTGGAAATTGATATAAATAACCCGCTATTGTGGTTGTCCCAATATCTATTGCAATACCAAAACAACATCTTTCAGACGTAATAGGATTTTTGTTGAAATTTGTCATAAAACCTTCTGTAACGCCTTGAATATTGCTTTCAGATGGTGTAAAATAAATGATACAATCGCCAATCGCATATGTAAGGCACGCAAAACGAACCTTCTGTTTTATTTCAAAGTCGGTAAGATTTTGCTGCTCGGTTTCGGTTATCCGGCTAAGGGACCCTTCGGCTTTGACTTTGCACTTACCGCATATGCCTGCTCCACCACAAGGACCGTTCACACTAAGCTTATTTTTTTCCAGAATTTCCTTAATCGTCAGAGATTTATCTGTATAAAATTGAATGGTGTCATTTGGAGTTTGAATGGTAACGATCATAAAACGCTCCTTTACAGTATTTCTAATATTAAAAATATCAAATCTGACTAAAATTTTCAACTATATCTTAAAATAAAATACAATTTTTCTAAAAAAAATAATATATTTATATAAAAACAATGCGGTTTTTTATATGATATTTACAACGAAAAGAATATCCGGCATGGAAAATCTTTGATAAACAAATATAGAAAACACATGCAGAATTTGTGTAATGTGGAATGCAGTATATTTGATATCCGGCAAAAAGATTTTACCGATAAAAACGGTTACTGTAATTTGTGCAGCAAACAATGCGACTATAAAAACACGCATCTTTACGGCTGCTATGAAGCACAGCGATGGGATAACAAATACATATATTACTGTCCTTTGGGCTATATCTTTGTGGCTATCACCGTTGTAGATAATATGGGAATCGCGGATTTTGGAGTGATTGCCGGACCCATCATTATGGGAGATATGGAAGAATATCATCCCGATGTACCTGTAGTGAATATGTCGGCAAAAAAAGTAAATGATTTAAGTGAAATCATGCACGCTGTGTTTTCTCTGTTTTCAAAGCAAAAGCAAAACGATCAAAACGGCGAAAAAGCAGTTATCTTAAATGATATTTATAAAGTAATTGACGAATTTAAAACAAACACTGCTTATCCCATTGAATTAGAAAAGCAGCTACAGACTGCAATTGCACAAGGAGATGCCCATTTATCCAAAAAACTTCTGAACAAATTATTAGGGCACATATTCTTCCAGTCTAACGGAAATCTGGAGATTATAAAAACCAGAGTTTCCGAACTCATTGTGCTGCTCTCCCGCTCCGCTATAGACGGCGGTGCGAAAGTCAGCGAAATATTTAATCTAAACTCAGATTATATTAAAGAAATAGAAAATTTTACAGACCTTGAATCCCTTAGCATATGGCTTACAAACGTGATCAACCGGTTTATAGGCTACGTGTTCGACTTTACCAACATCAAGCACACGGACGCGTTATATAAAGTAATCGCCTTTATAAACGACAACTACGCGCATAAAATATCTATAGACGATATCGCAAATTATGTTTATTTGAGCAAATCATATCTAAGCAAAATATTTAAAGAAGAAATGGATATCAACCTGACGACATACATAAATAAAGTACGCATTGAAAAAAGCAAAATCTTTCTGTTGGACAAGTCTGTCTCTTTAGTCAATATTGCCAATATGGTTGGATTTGACGATCAGAGCTATTATACAAAAGTCTTTAAGCAATTTACCGGTATGTCTCCGGGTAAATACAGAGAAAAACATAATAAGGAGTAGATTTTATGCACATTTTAGAAGAAATGAGTACATTACTGCAGCAAGGACGCGCACCAAAAGTAAAAGAATTGGTAGCGCAGGCTATTGATGAAAATATTTCACCTAAGGATATTTTAGAGCAGGGATTGCTTTCCGGAATGACAGTAATCGGAGAAAAGTTTAAAAACAATGAAGTTTTCGTTCCAGAGGTTTTAATTGCAGCACGCGCTATGAATGCGGGCATGGAAATATTAAAACCGCATCTTGTAAGCAATAATATTGAAGCAAAGGGCATCGCGGTAATAGGAACTGTAAAAGGAGATTTGCATGATATCGGGAAAAATCTTGTAAAAATGATGCTCAAAGGTAAAGGTCTAACGGTTTATGATCTTGGTGTAGACGTAGCACCGGAAGTTTTTGTCGAAAAAGCAATAGAATATAATGCAGATATCATTTGCTGCAGCGCGCTTCTTACGACAACTATGACAGAAATGAAAAATGTGGTAGATAAAGTCAACCAAGCAGGATTACATAACAAAGTTAAAATTATGATTGGCGGAGCGCCTGTTACACAAAATTTCTGCGACAGTATCGGCGCAGATTATTATACGCCCGATGCAGCAACCGCGTCCGATGTTGCCCTGCAGATTTGCATCGCATCCTAAAAAAAGACAATGGCGCACATACAATATCTTTTTGCCACTTCCCTGATTCATCAGCATATTCATTTAAAAATCTGTTCTAATGCAAAACTTTCTTCCTGTAAAGAAAATATAAAAACACCGTGCAATATGCAGCGGTGTTTTTTTGATATAGTTTCTGTTTAAAATGCACAAAATGGTATATGACTCAATTCCGGCGCGGTTCTTCGTTTAGCTGAATACGATTTATTTTCATTTGCATTGCGTAACCTATAAAACCAAGTACTAAAATAGGTACGCCGAATACTGCATAAACCAAAAACACTACCGTACCAACAGCGTATAAAATTGCTGCCACTAGCGCGCCCCATGCTTTTTTTAACACCACACCTACCCAGCCGAAAACTGCCCCGACCAAAAACATAATCATATGCGGCGTTACAAGTGCAGTGGCTATTGCACCGCTCAACGCTTCTGCTGTTTCATTGGCGGCAGTATTTACACTGTAAAAATAGGAAATTAAGCCAATCGTATACACCGTTGCTGCAATTGTCGCAATTAACAACACAATACTTCTGTTTCTTCTCTTCATTTTTCTCCTCCTAAATGATTATAATATAAAGTTATTTTTATTTTTTAAACTCAAACCTGGCCGTACCTGACGAAAGCCAATTAGACTTAATATGCAAATCAATTTGCTTCCAATCCTTTGGAACTTCAACCGCATACCAGCCAACCATTTTTTTACCGGGCGCTATATTTCCGTCCAGACTTCCCTCATCAAATACACATGCCGCTGATAATGAATAATCACACTTTGTATCGTCCGCGTAACAATCAAAAAGCAGTAATGTGCTTACTGTCTGCTCTGCATTTGAAATATTTTCAATTTCAAATTCGCATCCTACAAATACTTTATCCGCTTCCGGTACAAAAAAACTATCTCCCTGCGACTCCGAAATCTGCAAGCAGGTAAATTTTAAATCTTTAAACACCGCACTTTCATTTAATCCAAAAATTTTTTCTTCTGCTTCATCCTGCACTAATGGTAATTCCTCTTCGTTTCGCGGCACATCATTCTCAAAGCAGCCTGAAAGAGACAAACAAAAAACTACACAAATAAGCGATAACAGCAATTTTTTCATAGCCTTACTCCCTTCTTTTGACATTTAGTGAATGTCATATTTGTTATGATTATAACATAAATACAAGCCGCAATCGGCTTGTTTCAGCTCCGTTTCAATAAACACATCCTGTCAAAAGTCCGTTTTCGGACTTTTGTTCCCTGGTTGTGTTTATTATAACATATAATTTTTTATCATTGACAACCCCTAAATGTCAAAAAGGAGTAATTTTATGTTTATAAATAAAACAAAAGACGGTTTGAACAATATTTGCGGGAAAAATATAAAACGTTTTAGGAAGGAACTCAATATCTCCCAAAGAGAACTTGCGGATCGTATGCAGTTGGTTGGAATTGATATTGACAAAAATGCAATACAACGTATAGAATGCGGCAAAAGATTTGTTACCGACATCGAAATTGTAGCTTTTACTACTGTATTTGACGTTTCTCTCGAAGAGCTTTTAAAGTAAAATGAACCGCGGCTTAACTGAACGAATAATGCATCCATCCGGTTCCTTTTCTTACCAGGTGCTCCGCTAATCCTATATTACGCTTTTAATACACCCTGCTCTCATATTATACCGCAGCCGCAGCAGACAACACACATGAAAATTTATTTTATAAAAAGGCTTTGGCCATAACGGTCAAAGCCCCATTGGTTCGATACGCTGCAAAAATATCATACTCTTCCTTACTGTCCATGATGTTGCAAGGCAGAATTTCTCTTTCATACTCTATAATTTGAATGATTTTATAAAAATCCGGTGGTTTCGCATGCTGCAGCACTTATCTGGACAGAGCGTATATCTTTTCGATCCCCTCCTCCAAATTTTCATTTGCATAAATCTTACAGTAAAAGCCTTTGGTTGTTCCTAACAGCTCATAGCAACGCAAAATTTCCTGCACATGACCAAACAAAAATAAATTTTTGCCCTTCTGTACAATTTTCTTTAAAACCTCAGGATAATCTGCCTGTGATCCGTTTCCATCCCCCGGAACCCATTGAACAGCGTCCAAAGCAGCAATATCCAAAATTTTATCGAGATGCTTAAGCTCTCCTTTTCCGTCTAAATGATAAATGGAATGCGGCGTAAATGCGATGCTCTTTTTTAAGCTTCCTAAAACAAACTGATCAAAATCATTCGGTCCGATCATATATGAAAAATCGCTTTGATGAATATATGTAGGGGTTTTGGAATATATGCCCGACCAGTCTGAATATCCTTTAAATCCGGCAAATTCCTTGCACAATATTTCGTATATATTTATCCATAATGCATCCATTTCTTCTACCAGCCGCCCCACTTCTTCTGGGTAGTCGTACAACGCAAACAGCAGTTCCTCTCCCGGGAAAAAGGAACTCAAAATATCCATTGTTCCACCAAGATCCGGCATTGCCAAAACCATATTGCCTTCTGATAATTCTTTAACTTTTCTGATTATAGAAAGCGTTCTTTGAAACCAGAAATTCTCCGGATCAAAATGCAGAGAAAGCTCTGTAATCGGTGGTCTATTGTCCATGGGGTGAAACCATATATTTCCTGTAGACGAAATCCCAAGATTTGCGCCTAAATAAGCAGCAATAATGCCCGGACCGGAAATATCCATGTTATAATAAGGAAATGCATCCCCTAAATATATCTGTCTTGAAACATCATAGACAATTCTTTCTGCAATCGCATCGGTTGAATACGCGGGATCAGCAAAATGTTTCTGCGCAATGGGTTCTTCAATAACCGGCATTTTTAAATCCTTGCTTTCTCCATATCGTGTCGGCAACAGAACGGCTCTATCTAAAGATTTATTCCACCAATTCTCATATGTATTTTCAATTTTTTTCCACTTCTCTTCTGAAAATGTAATCATAATAAACTCCTTCACTATTCTAAACATTCTTTTTAATTATTCTAACTCTTTTTTTGCTCAAAATCTATGATTATTTTAAGTTTTTTATAAAATATATATGCATATTGCACTTATATGCCGCAAATTGAACAAAACCCATAAAAAATCCGCAAAAATACTTGAAGGCAAAAAACTTTTATGCTATAATTTTATTATTCTATACACAAAAAACACCGCAAAATTTCAGGAGGAACGAATAAACTTGAAACATTCTTTGATAAACAAACCCCATTTTGAAAAAATGACCTGGTCCCATTTTTGGGATTATTATAAATTTCATGTTATCTTCGGTATTTTCAGTCTTTTTCTGATTGGCACCATTATCTATTCTGTGCTTTCTAATAAATCGCCGGATCTAACCATCCATTTTATCGGCTCGCCACCGGTGCAGGAAAACACCGTAGAGCCATTACTCGAAGTAGAATTTAAAGAGCAAATCGAAGATGCAAACCAGGATGGAACCATCAAAATTGACGTGCTTGTGAAAAATTTATCCACCTTCCATCTTTCGGAAGAAGATAAGCAAGACGGTGGAATCAAAATTATTGAATGGGATAACGAACCGACCGACGCTGATTTGCTTTATATTGAAAAAATCACGCTGGATTTAACCACCGGCGAGCCGGCATTGTATATCATAGACAAAGGTATTATGGAAGTATATATGACGCAAGGCGTTTTTGCTCCGCTGGAATCCATAAATCTTCCGGGTTCGGCAGATACCATCACGGGAGAAAGCGAATTGGATCCCGGATACACACATACCTATGGCATATCTCTGGCAAATAACGCATTTATGCAAAAACTCGGCATTGATGCCCAAAACAAATATATTGGTGTTCGAGTAATCAACGAAGGGCAAGAAGATGATGAAACTATGCGCAAGAACTATGAAAATGCCATGTGCGCATTAAAATATATTTTAGAATATAAATAGACTGCGCACAGGACAAATCGCGACCTTATTTTAAAAAAACTAATATATGTTAAAAGTAAGATAGGAGTATGTATATGGAAAAGCTTTGTGTAATTGGAAGTATCAATACAGACTTAATTGTATCTGTCGAAACATTTCCCAAGCCGGGACAAACAATTACCGGGAGCGCATTTAACACCACTTTTGGCGGAAAAGGCGCAAATCAAGCCATTGCACTCGGCAAATTACAGGCAGATGTCAAAATGGCCGGGAAAGTCGGCCTTGATACATACGGAACAAATTACTTGGAAAATTTTAAAAAAAATCATGTCATTTCGGTTGTCCAGCAAGAACAAAACATTTCATCCGGAATTGCAATTATTGAAATTGACAAAACCGCACAAAATCATATTGTGGTAATTCCGGGCGCTAACGGAGCAGTCGATACAGCCTATATAGACTGCATACTGCCGCAAATTTCAGACTGCGGCATTTTCCTTCTGCAATTAGAAATTCCATTAGAAACCGTTGTTTATGCCGCTAAAAAGCTAAAAGAGTTAGGGAAAACTGTTATTCTCGACCCTGCACCTGCAATTCCCCTACCCGATTCTCTTCTGGAAAATATACATTATATTACACCAAACGAAACAGAGATTGAGATCATTACAGGGCAAAGCGTACAGAACGAAGAGACACTCCGGCAAGCTGCCAACACGCTGCTGAGCAGAGGTGTGCAAACCGTTATTGCAAAAGCAGGCGGAAATGGTGCCTACATTGTTAAAAAAGATGAATTTATGCACATCCCGCCCTACAAAGTAACGCCGGTAGACACAACAGCTGCAGGTGATTCCTTTAACGCCGGGTTTGCTTTCGGGTTAGCCAATCATCTTTCGCTTACGGAATGCGTTAAAATTGGAAATGCTGTGGGCGGTCTTGCTACCGAAGGCATGGGTGCACAAACAGCAATGCCCTCTAAAGAAAAAGTAAACGTTTTAATGCAAGAAAATTTATTTGCGTAACGCCGCAAATATTGTTAACGGAATGTGAACAAACGAATATATTTTATAGATTTAATTTCCTATATGTGAAAATATAGGAAATTTTTTTATTTAAATTATTACAAAATTATAACTGTTTTTTTATGCTGCATTTTAAGAATTTGTTCCATCTATGCATTCCTATATTTCGTGTTTTTTAGGGTTTTGCTACCACAATAGCTTGTATTTTTACAAAAAATACGAATTCCACTTTCACTTATTGTTTTTTTACGATGCATCAGTAAAAAAAGCTGGTATATTTTTTGTCATAATTGTATAAAATAGTTAACGAAAATAAAAAGAACTTGACAAATTGTTAAAATAATGTTACAATAATCGAGGTTTTTTAAAAAAGGGTATTTAATTTTACCCGGGAGGTAACTATGTATCACAATAAAATGAGAAAAGTCAGCAGCTATATTTGTTTAATTTTGCTGCTGTCCGCCACTTTAGTCCCTGCATTATCCGCACAT
>CALXJH010000183.1 GCA_944388555.1 uncultured Clostridia bacterium | reverse complement strand
GCCGATGGTGCGGAATTTTAAATAGCCGTCGGGGGTGACGGAGGAAATAATGAGTCCGACCTCGTCGGTATGCGCAAACAGCGCGATGGTTTTTTTAGGTGCGCTTCCCTTTTTCAGTACATAAACATTTCCCATACTATCGGTAAATATATGATCGGCAAACGGCTTTGCAAACTTGATCACCGCCGCGGCGGCGGGTTCTTCAAAGCCGGAAACTGCACGCAGGCAGGAAAGTGTTTTCAGCATAGGGTATCACCTGCAATTTCTTTAATATTTTCAGGGGTTAAGGAAAGAAGATAGGCTTCTGTGAGCGCCAGCACGCTGTCATAATCTGCAATCCGCATGGTTTCGGCGGGGGTGTGCATGTATTTGATGGGGAAAGAAAGCATGCCGCACGGAATACCCAGCCGGCGCACCTGATAGCTCCACGCATTGGTGCCGGAGCTGCCCTCTAAAACCTCTGTCTGATGCGGGATATTGTGTTTTTCTGCGCATTGTTCCAGCGCTTTGGATATTTTTTTATGCACATTCGGCCCTATGCCAATGGCAGCGCCTTTGCCGCATACCATCGCCTGGTCGCTGGTTTCATCCGGCGTTTTACCGAACGTCACGTCCAGAACCAGCACCAGATCCGCTGAAAAATCGCTGTTTTTGGCGCCCATCAGTCCGGACTCCTCCCCCACAGTAAAAACGGCTTTTAAATCAAACGGAAGCGGGGTATCCTTCAGGCGGTCAAACAGTTCAAGAATTGCCGCACAGCCGGCGCGGTTATCCAAATACGTGCCGCTCACACTCCGGCACATTTTGCGGAATGCCGGTTGGAATAAAATACGGTCGCCGGGTGCAATGCCGTCTGCATTGTTGCCGGTATCAATCATCATTTGCTCTATACGAAGCGGCTTTTTGCGCTCCTCCGGTTCCAGAAGATGCGGCGGTTTGGTTGCCACAACGCCGAAAACCGGGCGTTTGCCGCACACAACAACCGGGGCGGCAGGCAGGATGCGCTCGTCTATGCCGCCGACGGGTGAAAATTTTAAGAATCCGTCGGGCAGACATTCTTTGACGCATAAGCCGACCGAATCCATATGCGCGTCTAAAGCAACCGCCGGCGCGCCGGGCAGACTGCTTTTTTTGACGCAGATCAGATTGCCGGCAGCGTCGGTTTGAATGGTATCAAAAACCATATTTTCCGCAATAAAACTGCGCACTGCCTCTTCCCTGCCCGAAACGCCGGGGGTTTTGCATAACTGTTCCAATACTGCAATATTCATTGTATTCTCCTTAAAGTTCCATAACCAACTGTTTAAAATGATTGCCGCGCGCCTCAAAATTCTCATACATATCAAAGCTGGCGCATGCCGGACACAGCAGTACCGCATCGCCCGGGACGGCGTCTTTGGAGGCGGCAAGCACCGCTTCCTGCATGGTATTGACTTCTACAATTTCGGGATTGCCTTTCGTGTATCCTTTTGCCTGTTCCACCGCGGCGCGTATTTTCGGCGCGGTTTTTCCGAGCAGTACCAGCTTTTTAACCTTCTTTACCACCGTTTCGCCCATGCTGTCAAACGGGATGTTTTTGTCATATCCGCCGGCAATCACAATCACCTTATGATCAAAAGAATTCAAGCCTGCCATCGCGCGGGTGGGACTGGTTGCGATGGAGTCGTTATAATAGCGCACGCCGCGGACCTCACGGGTAAACTCGATCCGGTGCGGGATTTTGCCGAAATGTTTGGCAACATACGCAATGCTTTCTGCCGACACATCTGTCCACACCATACCAATGGCGGCCATGTAGTTTTCGATGTTGTGCACACCGGGGAGGAGAATCTCGCCGGTATCCACGATTTTTTGGTCTTTAAAGCAAATCCAACCGTCCTCTAAATGCAAGGGCGCATTGGTGCCGGGTTTGCGGGAAAAGGTATAAAGCTCCGGCACGTCTGCCGTCTGTGCAAGCGCCGCAGTAATTTCGTTGTCGGCGTTGGTCACAAGCCGGGTTGCACCGTGCGTATAAATGTTTGTTTTCGCCTGTATATATTCCTGCATATCGGTATGCCAGTTCAAGTGATTGGGAGAAAGATTGGTAATCACGGCACGTTTGGGGCTTTTTACAAAGGTTTGCAGCTGAAAACTGGACAGCTCCAAAACCACTTTGTCGGTTGGCCGGATCTGTGCGATTTCAGGCAGAAGCGGTTTTCCGATATTTCCGCCCAAATGACAGGTATATCCCTCTTTTTTCAGGATTTCATAAACGAGCGTGGTCGTGGTGGTCTTTCCATCGCTGCCGGTCACTGCGTAAATATCTGCCGGACAGAGTTCAAAAAACACTTCCATTTCGGAAGTAATCCGGCTGCCGGCATTTTTAAGTTCTGTCAGTTTTGGGATATCGGGACGGATCCCCGGCGTGCGGAAAATAATTTCCCCCTGCATGTTTTCCGGAAATTCCGTGTCCAGAACCAGCTTCACGCCCTTTTTCTCCAGAGCGTCTGCCGTATCCTTTAGCGCCTCTCTTGTTCTTTTGTCGCCGGCATAAACAATAGCGCCGGCATCTTTAAGCATGTGAATGAGCGGCGTATTGCTGATACCAATGCCGAAAACGCCGACTTTTTTGCCTTTCAGACGATCAAAATATGTTTTATAATCGGTCATAAAATGAAACCCTCCCGTATCTTGCTATTGATATAGTATACCACTTTTTATTTGA
Source organism: uncultured Clostridia bacterium (assembly GCA_944388555.1). Lineage (GTDB taxonomy): Bacteria > Bacillota > Clostridia > RGIG6154 > RGIG6154 > RGIG6154. The sequence continues at coordinate 1,916 of CALXJH010000183.1, read as the reverse complement.
CAAATCAATCATTTTATTGTATCATAAACTATAAAATAAAGCAAACAGAATAAAAAAAAACAGCAGTAAGGAGATGAGGGGATGACATTAGATAAACTTCCCATTGGCGTATCGGCGAAAATCGTGGCTGTAGGCGGAGAAGGCATGCTTCGCCGGCGGCTTTTAGACATGGGCCTTACCCCCAAAACCACTGTAATGATACGCAAGATCGCACCCATGGGCGATCCTATAGAATTGCATCTGCGCGGCTACGAGCTCACCATCCGCCTCGAAGATGCACAGAAGATAACGATAGAACAGCAGTAAGAGAAAGGAGCCATTATGGTATTTGCACTGATCGGGAATCAGAATTGCGGCAAAACGACGCTGTTTAACCAGCTAACCGGCAGCAATCAGCATGTGGGAAATTTTCCCGGCGTAACGGTAGAGCAGAAAAGCGGCGTACTGAAAAAGAACAAAGCATTATCGGTGGTGGATCTGCCGGGCATTTACTCTCTTTCGCCGTATACCCAGGAAGAAGTGGTAACGCGCGATTTTCTGATTAAAACGCCGCCCGACGCAATCATCAATATCATTGACGCCACCAATTTAGAGCGTAATTTATATCTGAGCCTGCAAGTCATGGAATTAAACATTCCGATGGTGCTTGCACTCAATATGATGGACGAAATCCGCGCAAATCATACAACCATTCATATAGAGAAGCTCTCCGAAAAGCTTGGCGTGGAGATTGTACCCATATCGGCGAGCAAGAATGAAGGCATTGAGGAACTCATTGAAAAAGCGCGGGAGGCTGCGGAAAACAAAACCAAACCGAAGGTACAGGATTTTTGCAGCGGCCCCATTCACGTGGCGATACACGCCATTGCGCATATTGTAGAGGAAAAAGCCAAAAAGATAGGCGTCCCCAAACGGTATGCGGCAACCAAAGTCATAGAAGGCGACAGCTTGACATTAAATCGTCTTGCGCTATCGGCGTCCGACCTGCATGCCATTAACCACATCATAGAGGATATGGAGCAGGAACTGGATACCGACCGGGAAGCGGCGATGGCGGATATGCGGTACAGTTTTATAGAAAACGCGTGCAAGGATACGGTGATCAAGGGAGAAGAGAACGTCCAGCACGCGCGCTCGGTGCGCATCGACAAGGTGCTGACGCATAAATATTTTGCCATACCGATTTTTCTTTGCATCATGCTGACCATTTTTTATCTGACCTTCAGCGTAATCGGCAGTTTCCTGAGCGATCTGCTCTCTTACGGCATTGATTTTGTGACGCAAAGCCTGAACGCGTTTTTGGTGCAGATACATATCAATGAAACGCTGCGCTCTCTGCTGATTGACGGCGTATGCGCAGGGATTGGCAGTGTGCTTTCGTTTCTGCCTATTATTGTGGTGTTGTTTTATTTCCTGTCCATTTTGGAGGACAGCGGCTATATGGCGCGGGTTGCGTTTGTGATGGATAAGCTTTTGCGCAAGATTGGGCTTTCGGGCAAATCGTTTGTGCCCATGCTGATTGGGTTTGGCTGCTCGGTGCCGGCAATCATTGCAACGCGCACGCTGTCGAGCCGGCGGGACCGCGTGATGACGGTACTGCTCATCCCATTTATGTCCTGTTCGGCAAAACTGCCCATCTACGCGCTGTTTACCGCGGCATTTTTCACGCAGTATCAGGCGCTGGTGATGATTCTTCTGTACGTATTGGGGATTCTGTTATCCATTGTCGTAGGACTGATCATGAAAAACGCTTTGTTCAAGGGCAATCCGATTCCGTTTGTATTAGAGCTTCCCACCTATCGCTTCCCCTCGCTGAAAACAACCATACTTCTAATGTGGGACAAGGCAAAAGATTTTTTGATGCGCGCGTTTACCGTTATATTTATGGCAACCATCATCATCTGGGTCCTGCAAAC
>CALXJH010000182.1 GCA_944388555.1 uncultured Clostridia bacterium | reverse complement strand
TTTTATTACGAAATTATCTCGTCGTTCATAAAATCCAAGTAGTATTTCTGTTTTCGTGCAGCATGGACCTCCTAGCTATAATTGTAAGCAATCGCGAAAAGGGTTGTGAATGTACAATCTGACTATTATATACGAAAAGACACCTTAAAAAGCATCGCAGCTTTTTCGGTGCCTTTCGTTTTTGCATTGAGCAGAATGGTTCACAACATAACGTATTTTCTAATTGCTTTTTTATCATGTTCTGAAAAAAACAATACCTCTTTAATTAACGAGATATCCAGAAACCATTTGTAAAATCGGGAATTTCTACGGGATGACTGCCTAAAATAATAGATTTTTCAGATAACGCTGTAATAGACATCCAACTTGCCGCGTCATAAACGTCTATTTCAAATGGCTGATTTTGCAGTATACAGTCAAACATGCGGTCAAACATAAGCCAATCCATGCCGTCATGACTTCCTCTTACGCCTTGTTTTAAATAGTCTTTCCATATAGGATGCAGGAATTGTTCTTCATGTTTGGCGGCATTTCCCCATTCGGGTTTCCAATTCCATTCATCTTTTACGGATTTTTCATCCAGAAAAATGGAATCTGTTTCTTCTTCATACATACCTTTTGTTCCGCGTACTTGAAAGCCTCTTGAATAATAGCGGGGCAGAGTTGTATCTAATGTTAATGTAATCGTTTCTCCGCCGCTGCATTTTATCACGGTTGTGACTATATCTCCCTGCATAATTGACCCGGATGTAAGTGTTAAGTCATCCGGTTTTTGCTGTGCGGCATAACTTTGCAAGCCGGCAGCTTTTGAGGCAGTAGATGTAAGACTAATCATACGGTTGCCGTGATTAATATTTAAAACTCTGGCAATCGGACCTAATTCATGTGTAGGATAATTCTCGCAGTTGCGATTCAAATAATTGCGAAGCCGATAATGCCGATTTTCTTTCCCGAAAGCAACCTCGTTTCTCAAGTCGTGATGGTAACCGCCGGCACAATGTACAATTTCTCCCAATATTCCTTTTTCTACCATATTTAAAATCATGAGTTCGCGTTTACCGTAACAACAGTTTTCAAGAAACATAAATGGTGTTTTGGTTTCCTCATAACATCTGACCAGATCATAACATTGTTCTATTGAGTAACTGCCGCCGACCTCCATGGCAACTCGCTTTCCGTGCCGCATACATTCTAAGGCAATCGGAATATGTGTTTCCCAACTGGATGCGATAACAACTAAATCTACGTCTGGCTTCCCAATAATGTCCATGTATTTTTGTGTAACAAAGGGTTCTGCTTTTTCCTTCTCTACCACCAATTTCTGCGCGGTTTGAAGACGGTCCGCGTATACATCGCATACAGCGGTAACGATGGATTTGGGGTTTGGAAGAATGATTGTTTTCAGCAAAGAAAGGCCACGGTTTCCGAGACCAATCAGTGCAGTTTTTACTTTTTTCACAAAATCATCTCCTTGTTTGATGGAGTTATTATATCTTATATGCAATTATATTTCTATATATTTTTGTCTATTTATTATTTAATTTTAGCTATTTAGTGTGCAAACCCAGTTATCTTAAGATTAGACAAAGATTGGCAGAAAATTGATGAGACAAAAGTGTTTGAGAAAAACGAACATAAATATTTTGCAATGCATATTTTATTAGTGGAGCATAAATCAAACAGGCTAATTACAAGACAAAGAGTTACAACGTTTTTTGTGATAAAGGAGGTTGTTGTATGAAAATAAATTGGAAAGTAAGATTTAAAAACCCGGTGTTTTGGCGAAATATTTTAATTGCGTTTATTGCACCTGTTTTGACATATATGGGAATCAATATGAGCGATCTTACAACGTGGCAAGCTGTTTTTGATGTTTTAAAGCAAGCAGTGATGAATCCGGTTATTTTGGTTTCTGTTCTGGTTTCTGTGTGGAATGCGTTGAATGCTTCAACCTCATCGGGGGATTCTGAGCCTTTAGAGTCAAAGAGTTCTATTGAGCCTAAATAGAAAGAAATTTATAAAATTTACTTTTAAATAAAAGAGGGGAAGTAGTGTGAAAATTCTTTTAATTGCAGGACATGGCGGAAAAGATCCCGGCGCAGTAGCAAATGGCTATAAAGAAGCGGAGTTAACGCGTGAATTTGTTCTATCTCTAGAAAAACTTCTTTCAGAATTTGCGGAAGTGAGCGTACAGGACATTCAAAAAGATACGTACACTTTATTAAAAAACGGGGGAAAAGTTCCGTTTTCCGATTATGAATATGTTCTTGAAATACATTTTAACGCTGGTGGAGGTATAGGAACTGAAATTTATGTACACGAAACTGAGAAAAAAACAGAAGTAGAAGAAAGAATAGTAGAAAACATAGCCAAAGAAGGCTTTGTAAAACGAGGTGTCAAAAAAAGAGCTGATTTATTGGTAATGAATACCTGCAAGAAGCAATATGGGGTATCTTGTGCGCTGTTAGAAGTTTGCTTTATTGATGCAGTGTCGGATATGACAAGATATGAGAAGAAAAAACAGATGGTTATTCAAGGTGTAGCAGATGCTATAATAGATGGATTTGGACTACGTACAGTTCAGAAACCAGTTTTACTAAAAGAAGCGGATGAAATAACATGGGAATTAAATAACCGTTATTTTAAGATAAGCGGATACGAAGATTTTATTGCTGTTCTTGCAGAAGCAAAAAAAGCCAATTCACCGCTTTATTGGGGATATTATAAGTTAGTAAATAATATTAAAGATTAAAATGTATAAAAATATATTGCCTTTTTATTGTATCATATAAATGGTTAAAGAAAAACCGTGTACAAATCCAATAGATTTGTACACGATTTTTGGTGAGTCATCGGGGAGTCGAACCCCGGACAACATGATTAAAAGTCATGTGCTCTGCCAACTGAGCTAATGACCCGTATGGCTGGGCTGGCAGGATTTGAACCTACGAATGCCAGAATCAAAATCTGGAGCCTTACCCCTTGGCTACAGCCCAGTATCGTATGTTTACTGCCATACCAATTTTTAACGCCTGATTAGTATAGCATATAATTCCATATTTGTCAAGTATTTTTGAAAAAATTTTTAAATATTTTTTGCTATTCCGAAAAAAATTTTATTTAGCTCTTCCAAAATCTCTTGTTTTATGTTACAATAAACTAAATCCCATTATATACAAAATATTTTTTTTATACGATTGCAGGAGATCATGTTTATGAAATTTAAAACAGACGGAAAATATCGCGGAAATATTGTTCTCGCTGAAGGATTTATACGTTCAGAAATGTATGATTTATCGGATTTAGAATTGAAACTATATCTATCCGTTTTAATGTTTGCGCATGGAAATTCTGAACCGGAACTTTCCGCAATCGCTCATATGATGCATACAGATGTTGAAAATATTATTCTTTTGTTAAAAAAATTGGAAAAAAAGCATTTGCTTGCTCTTTCTTCGACGACAGTAAAGATTTTATCGTCGCAGACTGATGAGGTCGGCACACCATCTTTTTTTAAAGAATATACACCAGAAGAAATAGCTCAAATGGATGATAAAGATATAACCATGTTGGTACAGACTGCAGAAAAGGCGTTTGGCAAACTACTTAGTTATGGTGAGATGAGTGTTTTGATTAGTTTGTATCGCTGGATTGGTATTTCTCCTTCTGTTTTGGTTGTTTTAATTGAATATGTCGCGGCGTTGGGAAAAAGATCGATTGGTTATTTAAAAAAGGTAGCGTTAGATTGGAATGAGAAGGAGATAGACACACCTGCAAAAGCGCATGCGTATATTACATATCTTGAACAGCAAAAAGATTACTACACACAAATGCGTTTAAAGCTTGGAATTTTCGGCAGAGAGTTCACAAAGAAAGAAAAAGAATATTTGGATACCTGGAAACAAGAATTTTCACCAGACCAAATAAAAGAGACTTATGAAAGAACAATAGATAATACCGGTAAAATTTCTTTTGCTTACATGAACAAGCTCTTGACAAATGATCAAAAACCGACATTTGAAAAAGAAGCTAAAAAACCGACGAAGAAGGTAGCACCATCAAAATTTAATAACTTTACACAAAAGCCAAAGGATTATGAAGCAGTGAAAGCCAAAGCGCGTGAGCGACTAAAAAAACTGACTGAAAATTTATAATTTTTACGTAAAAGGAAGGAGTATGGAGCAATATGGCATACCCAAAAGAAATATACGAACGAGTAAAACAAAGATTTCAGGATCATCAGTTTGATGCGCAAAACGAAAGAGAATTGCATAAGAGAGAAATATATAAACGAATTCCAAGGTTAGAACAAATTGATAGAGAATTACAGAAAATAGGCTTAAATTTAGTTGCAAAAGCATTTCAGGCGGAAGATGGGGAAGCGTATTTAAAAAATATGCAGCAGCGTACACTTACATTACAAATGGAAAAATGTGAAATAAAAAAAAAAAATGCATATCCGCAAGATTATCTGGACAT
>CALXJH010000181.1 GCA_944388555.1 uncultured Clostridia bacterium | reverse complement strand
AACCCAGTAAAGTATATAGAATTTATTTGAACTTTATTAAACCAAAAAAAAAGAACAAACAAACAAAAAGACAATTAACACATAGAATTTTTTTAGAAAAATATAAATTCATTTTGAATGAAAACGGTGAATTGCATTTTAAAACAGATAATCGGCCGCTTTTTGATTTTTCTTTAGAAGAATTTCAAGCGGCAGGGATGTCATTGTCTGAACTTACGAATGATTTGCATAACAGTCCTTATAACGCGGACAATATTCGTACCGAGTACGAAGAAACATTTTCTGCAAAAGGATTTCCAATCAACCGCTGTGTTTGTAAATTTTAATTCAAAATTCCCCGGCTAAACATTTGTTTTAGCCGGGGAATTTTTTGCTGTTTATAAAACTTTAAATAATCGCACGGAATTTTTGGAAAGCTGTATTTGATTTTCTTCGGATTGCGATGTATGGATATCAATAAGCGCAGCAGCTTTAGATTTAATTGTAACAAATTCTGACTGAGTGCCGAAATTTGCAATAAATAAATATTGGTTCCCGTCTTGGCCTTGTATTTCTATGGAGCGAATAACCGCAGAAGGATTGTTGTAGATAATTTCCAGAGCTTTCTTTTTTTCTGAAATGGCAGCGGTTTGTTTGTGATCAGCATTGGCAATTAACGCGAAGCCATTGTCAATTAAGTGTTTATCTCCCCAAAGGTCTTGTAAATCGGTGGAAAATTCGGCAAGTATTTCATCGCAATATAAATTGCCAGTATCAAATCCCGTGTTCCGGTGCGCGTATTTACTAATTGCAATTTGACGTTTACCTGGGCTGTGCACGGTTAAAGCGTCAGCACCGTACAGCAGACAGACGCCAAGATGATCATCTACGTTGAGCCATTTTCCGGTTGTTAATTTGCGTTCTCCTTCCAGACCGTTTTTCACAAGCATGGTGTCGCTGAAATAATATTTTCTTTTACAATCATTAAACAAGTCGTTAGGTACTTTTAAGTTCAGCCCTTTAACCGAAAGGATGGTTGAACGTGTATTTTCAGGCAAGGTTGCATATTGCATAACAAGTGTAGTTGCACCATCAGGAAGGCAAGACACAGCAATTTTTTCTGTGCCTAAATGGTCGATGGTTTGCTGTTCTGCTTCAAACAATGTTCCGCTCAGTTCGAGTGTTCCGATTGTAGAAAAACCGCCAGGAAACATCATTTCTTGGTTTTCTGTTAAATCGTACTGATGAATAACGCCAATCCCTTTAATTTCACCGACTAAGTTTTTATCCCATTCTGCAAGTGAGGTGTCTGATTTGGGTAAACATAATCCAACTGGTCCGCCTGCACCGCGCCAGGACCAGGAACGGATATTTTTTTCATTCTGCACAAATGCGCAGCCGTGAAAATCATCATGCCAAGTTGGTAAAGTGCAAGCTAGAGATGGTTTGCAAAGTTCAGGTTTCCATGCAAGATACATAGAAAGAGCAGCAGCGCGGTCAGACTCTAAGCGTGTGTAATAGATGGGAGAATATGTACGCATTTTTCCACATCGGGCAGATAAGAAGGAACCGTCATGATTAAAATCGCATTCTTTTTCGACGGTTTTTATCCAGCCGCTAAGATATTCGATGCAATCGGTATCCTGCAGATAATCAAGGATAAACAGCCAAGTAGGAATGGCATAATCCTGGCAGTAACAATATCTAACTCTGGTATCGCCGCCGATTCGGATCAAACGACCGTCGGGCGCCGTACAGCTCTTTACAAGCTGCCAAAGTTCTTTTACATGCTGATACATGTGTTTTGGAGGTTGTATTTTTCGTTCTTTGCAGAAAAAATGAAGCATAGCAATTTGCGACAGCGTTATAACCATATAACCTAAGTTCATATAGCCATGATGGTTTAAGGCGTAACTTGTAAAGAAATTGCTTCCTACACAGCCCGGAATGTTTGTATCTTCCGGCAAGCTAATCGCGTTTAAAAAATACATTTCAGCTTTTTTAATATATAAATCTCTGCGAGGTGCGTTGGGATACATCATAGCTGTTCTATATAAAACAGCACCGTTCCAGGCATTGCTCTCCGGCCGGTTTTTGCCGTTTTTAGAAAGTAAATCGGCTGCAATATCATACTGGTCACAAAGCCAGTCGCATTCAGAAATCAGAACTTTTTTTAACAAGACTTTGTCATCGTCCGGCATATACGGAAGAAGCGCGTATACCGCATGCATCATTCGTTCTATACCCAGGGCTGAAATCCAAGTATGTCCCCATTTTTCTCCGTCTAAGCAAACGATATCGCCTTCAATATGACTTTGCAATGAAAAACGCAGCATTTTTAAAGCCTTATCAATCAAGACAGAATCCTTCTTGTGCACACCAAGCATGGCAATTGCTGCCAAAGCTTTTTGGTTGGTTTGCACCGCCCAACCACCGTAGCCGGTTCCATAGCAGAGTAGATCTGGCTTATCGGGTATTGTATAATAGTCTTTTTGATTATATGCATCCCAGTTTTTTAACAGTTTTAAAATAACCGCTTCCACTTTCATAACTCCTTTCAGTACGCTCTTTCTTGCAACCATTATAACACAGTATTTCAAACATGTAAACGCATAAATAAGTAAAAAAGGTTTGAAATTCGAAACAAATAATGTTATAATGCCTCATAGGAGGGTATAAATATGTTTTATAAAAATGACAGTCTTGCATTTGAACTGCTCAATGTATTTGAGTTGAAAAGGCCAAAGGGGATAATTGAAAACAAAGGGCGGGTGCGCAGTGCACTTTCCTTGCGTATCACAGGACAAACACAGTTTTTCTATAACAATAAGACCGTTGTAGCTGAAGCGGGCAGTGTTGTTTACATCCCGACAGGCCTAGATTATAAACGTATTTCCGAGGAGGAAGAAGAACTCATTATTTTTCATTTAAAAACATATGGTCCCGAGCAAAAGGATATTCAAGTTCTGACCTTTCAGGGCTATATGTCGGTTATGCATTATTTTTATGAGATTTTGGACGAATGGGAACAACGTAAGCCAGGCTATAAAAATCGATGTATGTCTATTTTGTATTCTCTGTTTGCACAGCTCGAAGAGTTGGATGAACCGTACAATTTAAAAGGAGAACAACAGATTTTAAAAAATGGAATTTTATATTTGCACATGCATTTTGATAATCCGGCTCTTACAGTTTCTGATTTGGCTGAAAGATGCGGCATCAGTGAAGTTTATTTTCGAAAGTTGTACAAAGCGGTTTTTGGTATTTCACCAAGACGTGCGATCAACAAAATGAAGATTAAACGGGCATGTCAGCTGCTGGAGACGGGATATTTTAGAGTAAGTGAAGCAGCGGAAAAATCAGGCTTTATAAATGTGAAACATTTTAGCACGGTATTTAAAAAAGAAACAGGCATGTCGCCGATGGAGTACATGAAAACTTAAATGAACTAATGTGCGCGGAAACGTGTTGGCGTTTCCCCAAATTTTTCATAAAATGTACGATTAAAATAGGAAATGCTGTTAAATCCGCTTTCTAATGCAATGTCTAATACATTTTTGTCTGTTTTCTTTAGTTGATCGGCTGCGTATGTCAGGCGAAGATTGACTAAATATCGATGAAAAGATACACCAATTTGTTTGCAAAATAATCTTCCTGTGTATTTTTCATTCATAAAATACAGTTTTGAGAGCTCTTTTAGTGTAATTTGCTGTTTAAAATGGTTATCGGCATATTCTTTGATGTTTTGGATTGCCCAGTGAAATTTAGTGTCCAATTTCGGCTGCAGCGGCATATTTTTAAGCGTCAGGCGTATGTATTCTTCAATAATCTGAGCAGTACAAAGTAAATATGCTTTGTCGGTTTGCTCCAATCCGTGGAAATATATACTTAAAGAAGAAAAATTTACGTGTGTGATTTTGCATGCCTTTAATGCTTTTTTTTGGGTGATCATAAGGTTTGGAGTATGATTACCAATGAATAGAATGCATAACACTTTGTTTTCTGAAACAATCGGATAAACCAGTTCATATAACCCATAAGCACAAAATCCCCAGAAGGGCTGCTTTGACGCAATCGCTTTTTGGCATGCAAGTGATTTTGTACGGGTACAAAGCAAGTATCCGTTTTTTGTTGTTTTTGCTGCGTCGCAAAACAGGTTTGCATGCATTTTAAGTGACGCATTGATTCGGAAGGGGGCTTGGGATAATAAGCCGGATACATCATGAATATTTAAATTTAAATTGTTTTTTTCCATCAAATAATATAAAAGTTTATTTAAATTCATATCTGTTCCTCAAATTCACATATTTTTATTTTATTTTAACATAAAAGTATCTTTTGTGCAAGAAAGTGTTTCATTTGTGGTAGAAAAAAAGATGCCGTTTTATTAAAATACAGGCAAGAAATGAATGCACAAGTCAGATATAAACGTGCAAAAGGAGTAAAGTGTATGAAAAAGTATCATGTTGTTGTAGTCGGAGGCGGATTTTCAGGTTGTGCTGCAGCAATTGCGACGGCGCGTCAAGGATTGTCTGTTCTCCTGATTGAAAAAACCAATGCGTTAGGCGGAGCAGCCAATACAGCGCTTGTGAATCCGTTTATGCCATACAGGACAGAAATAGATGGTCAAAAGGTAGATTTAAGCCGCGGCATATTTAAAGAAATAACGGATGAACTTGAAAAAATGGGCGGTTTTTTTGAAAATAAAACAGCAAAAGAAACCAGTGTGTTTAATGAAGAATATATAAAACTGATATTAAATCGGATGGTGCTGCAAGCCGGTGCGGAAATTTTATTTCATGCTTATTTGACAGGCGTTCATAAACAAGGCGAAAAAATACGATCCATTACAATTTCTGCAAGACCAGAAAGTTTTGACGTTGAGGCAGATTATTATATTGATGCTACCGGTAATGCAGATTTAGCATATTTTTCGGGTTGTCCTTATCATTTAGGCAGACCAAACGATCAGCTCTGCCAGCCTATGACACTTTGTTTCCGCATTGGAAACGTAGATATGAAAAAGTATGAAAAAGAGAAGCCTGAAATTACACCGCTGTATCAAAAGCTGCAAAAAGAAGGAAAAATTAAAAATATACGCGAAGATGTTTTGATTTTCCGCAATGTAGCGACAAATGTACTACATTTTAACTCAACGCGCATTGTAAAACGGAACCCGGTGGATGTATTTGACGTTACACAGGCAGAAATAGAGGCACGTGAACAGGTTTTTGAACTCTATTATTTCCTCAGAGATCATTTTGAAGCATTTAAGTCAGCCGAACTTTTATTTACTGCAGCTGAAATAGGAATCAGAGAGAGTCGTATGATCGATGGCAAATATCTCTTAACACAAGAAGATTTAGTTGCTTGCACAAAATTTGAAGATTCAATTGCACTTGGAAATTATGATATAGACATTCATAATCCTGAAGGAAGCGGAACAAGCCATTATTATTTTAAAAACGGCGAGTATTATTCCATTCCATACAGATGTTTAGTTCCCAACAATGCGGAAAATCTATTGGTAACCGGAAGGTGTATTTCTGCTACCCATGAAGCGCAAGCCTCTTTGCGAATAATACCGATTGTTTGCTGTTTAGGAGAAGCAGCCGGAAATGCTGCAGCTGTTGCATTTCAGCAGAGCGTGCCTGTAGAAAAGGCAGATATTAAAAAAATACAGCAGCTACTTATTGATAATGGCGCTGCAATTTAAGTCTGCTGCATAAAGAAATTTGGATATAATAAACTTACGAATTATATAAGGTGTGTAAACTAAAAAATCCGCCTGCCATCCTTTAAGGGTGACAGGCGGATTTTCATTTTCACATTGCAATCAAAATACGGAGAGGGGGTTATATGGATTTAATCTGATAGGGAAGTTAAAATAAGATCGCGCAGTTCCTGCTCTGATAAACCGTAGGAATTTATGATATAATAAATATCGTTATTTTTTGCATATACAGTAAAATTTTGCTCGGTATCAGATGGGGTGATTACTACTTCATATTGCCCAATCGTTGTTTTGGGATATGCGTTTAAAATAGAGGCGGCGGTTTCATTTTGTGAATAAGCAGTAATCGTTGCGGTTTTACCCGATTCGTATTCCAAGATACGTGTATTTAATACCAATGGATCAGTGTTGGCGGTAACTGCTGCCGTTGACTCCTGTAATGCATCTGTATAATTGCTTGAGCCGCCTCCTGAATAAGAATGAGGAGTTGTGTTTTCTTGGGTTGTTTTCGGCAAAACCGGTTCTGATAAATCATTTGTCACAGATTGTTCGTCCTGTGCAACAGCAACGTTTGTGTTATCACTGCTAGCAGTATCGAATATTTGTATATCATTTCCTTCTGTTGTGTCTATAGACGTGTCCGCAGAAGATTCTGATGTTGGTTTAGTATTTTTTTCCGTCACAGAAGCGTGCGGAATATCAGATGCACCAGTATCCGATTGTAAAATAGTGTCTTTTTCCTCAGTGGGTGAAGAAAGTGTTGCATTGTTCAGTTTCGGATATTCATAGGTAGAAAGGTCAACTACTTTTGAAGAGGTGTTTTCCGGTTCGGTAAAATTTAGAAGTTCCGGATATGAATATAAGCTTAATGCAACAACAAGGACGGCGGCAAAAGCGGTTGCAGCTCTATAAGTTACAAAGCGTTTTCGGTGTGGAGGCTGCTGTGCGACAGCAAAAATTTTATCAATTTGTGTGTGGTCACCTTTAATTTCATTATAGGCACCTTTATATTGCTCTCTAAACAAAATCATATCCTCCTTTCAGTTTTTCTTTCAGCATTTGTCGCGCGCGATGCAGCTGAGATTTTACAGTCGATTGTTTCATGTGCAGATATTCAGAAATTTGTTCTATTGAAAGATCTTCATAATAAAATAAATGAACAACCGTTCTGTATTTTGCAGGCAGTTCTTGTGCTGCGTAGTAAACATCACTGTGTTCCTGTGTTTCAAAAACCAACTCGTCATTTAGCGGTTCTGTTTTCTTAAACCAAGCATTTGTAAAAATATTTTTTGAACAATTGATAGTAACACGAAGTAACCATGCTTTTACGTGTTCTTCACTTTCAAATTGTTTGTCGGTTTTTATGTATCTTAAAAACACATCTTGCACAACATCGTCGGCATGATTTTTATCTTTTGTTTGGGATAGCGCAAGACGGTAAACCATATCAAAGTATTTTTCGACCGTCTCACGTTTAGAAACACCCGCGTACTGTGTCTCCTTATTCAACTTTTGTTCCCCCTATCATTTATAATACCTTTTAAATATGAAAAAGGTTGCATAATTATTTTTTTACAAACAAACTTATTTTTATTATACATTAGTGCCATTTGTTTTGCAATACTTAAATTTATATATAGTGTGTGTAGTCCAACTGCTAAAAATTCAAAAATAGTGTTCTTTTTTAGCATATTGCATCTATTTTGTTGACAAACTTTTTTAATATGCTATAATTTAAAATAAATATAGATCAAAAAAAGGAAAGAGGAAAACGTATGTTTAATAAATTGGGTGTTCAGCTTTATTCCATACGAGAGTTTATGACGACAGAAGAAGATATTCGTAAAAGTTTCAGAAAACTAAAAAATTTAGGTTATGATCAGGCACAAACAGCAGGATGTGCAATTCCGTATACAACTTTTGGCCAGATAGCGAAAGAAGAAGGTATTGAGATTGTAGGTACACATGATAATTTTGCAAAAATGAAATATGATTTTGCTCAGGCCGTTGCGGATCACAAGGCTTTGCACACAACCAATATGGGAATTGGCGGATTTGTAGTGCACAGTATGGAAGAAATCCGAGGCTTAATTGAAAACTGCAATGAGCTGGCGGAAAAGCTATCAAAAGAAGGCTTTAAATTTACGTATCACAATCATAGCCATGAGTTTGTAAAATATCAGGGAAAAACCGCTATGGATTATTATATTGAACAGTTTGATAAGCACAATATTTCATTTGTACTGGATACATACTGGGTACAGCATGCGGGTGTGGATGTTTGCAGTATTATGAGAAAGTTAGATGGCCGTATTGACATTCTGCACTTAAAAGATATGGCCGTTAAAGGAAATGATCCGTATATCACCGAATGTGGAAATGGAAATATCAATTTTGAGGAGATTATTCCATTGGCAGAAGAGATTGGTGTTCAATATTATGTTGTCGAGCAGGATACTTGTCCCGGCGACCCATTTAAGAGTATGGAGATAAGCAGTGAATATATTCATAAAAAATTTATGCGCGCATAAATAAAATTTTAAAGCAGTCTGGTTAATTCCAGGCTGCTTTTTTCTTAATAAGGGCTCAGATTTGACAAATGTTTCATAAAGTGGTATAATATATAAAAATTATACAGAAAAAGGAGCAATTGAATTGAGCATTAAAAAAGATTTTTCTGTAATGAAACACATCCAAAATAAATCTTTAAAAGAAGAAACAAAACGTTATGTTTTGTTTCTTTTTAGCTTGTTTTTTCAGCGTTAGGCGTTGCTATAACACAAAAAGGTGCACTGGGCGTTTCACCTATATCGTCTGTAGCAAATGTGCTGAGCTTGAAATTTACGCAGTTTTCACTTGGAAATTGGCTGATCATCTGGAACTTAATTTTAATTGCAGGACAATTAATTTTGTACAGAAAGAAATTCCAATATTTTCAACTGCTGCAAATCCCACTATCATTTTTGTTTGGATATTTTACTGATTTTGGATTATGGTGTGTTTCTTTTTTACAGATTGAGAGTTATTGGGCAAAATTTCTTATGACTGTTACCGGAACAATCGTTTTAGGATTTGGTGTTTCGCTTTCAGTTATCGCAAACGTTATTATGAATTCGGGGGAAGCCTTTGTCAAAGCAGTTTCTGATTTTATACATAAAGATTTTAGTACAGTAAAAATTGTTTTTGATGTTTCCTGCGTGGTTTTATCTGTTTTGTTATCCCTGTTTTTCTTTTTTGGTAAAATTTTTGGAACAAGAGAAGGTACACTGGTTGCGGCTTTTTGCACGGGCATTGCGGTAAAAATTTTCCTCTATTGTTTTTCACGCCCGTTGGAATATTTTCTGACAAGATGAGAAAACAAACTGACAACTAAGAATTTTTTAAGTATTTATACAGAAAATAAAACATAGGAAAAATCATTTGACAAACAAGGAGTGTGTGTGTGCATGAAAGTTTATGACAAAATAACGGATTTGATTGGCAAGACACCGTTGTTCGAGTTGAAAAATATTGAAAGGATTTATGCCCTTGAAGCAAAGCTTGTTGTAAAGCTTGAATATTTGAATCCTGCTGGCAGCGTCAAGGATAGAGTTGCAAAAGCTATGTTGGATCGGGCAGAA
>CALXJH010000180.1 GCA_944388555.1 uncultured Clostridia bacterium | reverse complement strand
GGCTGGTATGTCTTAATCCCTTTATCCCCGCGCGGAGTATCGCCGATACCGCGCGGGGAGGGGGGATGCTCTACTATCTTGTTTATAGCCTCAATATCCAATCAGCCTCACGGAGGTGGTAATGATGCCTTGCAGGTCACCAAGGCTATATAACGCGCGTATCAAAACATATCCCGACGGCAGGCAAAATATTGTTGTTTTCGACCGTCCGAAGTTCAACCCCGAAAAGTGGGAAAGCTACGACGATTGGACGCAAACAGAGTTGCAGCAGGTCAGTGATAATACTTGGGAACGCTCGTATAACGACACCGGGCAACGCCTCGACAATATAAAGCGAAGTCGTGAAAAGGTTTTTGATATTGCTTTTGCAAATATATCGTTATGGAAATACATGGTTACATTAACGCTCGACAAGGAAAAAATCAATCGCTATGATGCTGATACTGTCCGGCATGG
The DNA here is from genome assembly GCA_944388555.1 of uncultured Clostridia bacterium. Lineage (GTDB taxonomy): Bacteria > Bacillota > Clostridia > RGIG6154 > RGIG6154 > RGIG6154. The sequence goes on along the minus strand of CALXJH010000180.1, from coordinate 4,124 downwards.
CTTGCAGATTTGGCTGCAGAATTGTGCTGCGCGTAAAAATTTAAATTACATTCTTGTAGCTGAACCGCATAAGGACAGTGCAATTCATTTTCATGGTTTGCTTTCTGACGGTTTGAATTATCGCTTTTCGGGTCTTTACGATGAGGACGGGCGTAAGATTTTTGATGTTCTTGATTATCCTTTTGGCTTTGCGCGTGCGGTACCGATTGATGAGGGTACTCAAAGTAACTGCTGTAAGTACATTACAAAGTATATGACTAAAGATTTCACAAAGATTTTTGGGCGTATGTACTGGGCGGGCGGTAAACTTCTTACACGGCAAGTTACTTGTGAATATCTTGATATGTCTTTTAACGATGTTCCTGTCGAGCCTGTTGAAGTTCCTAACGGTGGCGGTTCTGTTAAATATTGGTTGAAAGGTGTGTCAATATGACTGATAGCGAAAAACTTTGAACTAACCAAAAAGGGCTTGAGAAATCAAGCCCTTTTTTCTTTCCCTTATTTAGCATTAAAAGTCGCGCTTGCACGCTTTGCGTGCATTAGAAAGGGCGCGACTTCTTTATTTTTTTGGATATGTTTTGCTTATTGGGGTTGACAAAATATCCTATATGGTGTACTATTAAATAAATCCAGGTGCTAGCCCCGATTTTGGGTGTCTGTCCGTGTTCAAATCCCGGCGGCGGCACAAGCGATTTAAACCATAATAATTTAGGAGGTTTTACAAATGCAAGCAATTATTCGAGGCAAATTCATGGAACAGACGCAACGCGTCAACACGAAAACAGGGGAGACTACTCCGGTTGCAAACATTTATAGCGGTTCGGAAGTTGTAAAAGTCATCGGTTTCCAGTGCAATGCTGACTTCGGTGACGAAGTTTCTATTCCTGTTTCGATTTCACAAGGCAATTACGGACTTTATGTCCGAGTGCAAACTGATGAAAAGGAGGTTTAAGCATGGAAGAAGCTACAGCAGCCACTTTCGTATCGGAAATTCAGAGCGTACTTACTCCGATTACTGAGGAATTCACATTTGCAAACATTGCTTCGGTTCTTGCAATCGTTGTCGGTGGTGCGGCTGTTCTTACTCTCGGTTGGTTCGGCGTTCGCAAGGTCATTAAGACCATTCAGACTGCGCTTAAACGCGGTAAAGTTTCCGTTTAATTCCCCTCTGTGGGCAGGGTTCACGCCCTGCCCTTATTTTTTTGAAAGGTGGTTTTTTTATGTATTCACTGGCTCTTGATGATAAATTATCAGTTGCCGATTTATTCCGTTTGTATCGGTGGCGTGAGGATTTCGCAAAGGCGCACCCATATTTTTTTAAACCAATCGGCACAATGATTTTCTGCGGAGCTCAGGGCAAGGGTAAAACGCTTTCTGCTGTGAATTATGTCTGTAATACTTTAAAGGATTTCCCATTTGCTGTTCTTGTAACGAATGTTGCTATCAAGGATTATCCTTTTAATGCTTATTACAAAGTCATAAAAGGGCAGGGGGTGTTATTCGATAAGGTAACCGACGATATTATAACTTCTGCAGAAATCGTTGCCGGCAAGTATAAGCGTGTTTGTATAGAGTATGATGGGCTTGATACTCTGAAATATGTCTGCAATGGTGAATACGGTGTGATTTATCTTATCGATGAATTGCACCTTGAATTAAATAGCTTGGAAAGCAAAAACATTGATATTGACGTTATGACAGAAATATCACAGCAACGAAAACAGCGCAAGCATATTGTCGGCACATCCCAAGTTTATATGCGTTTGGCAAAACCGTTGCGTGAACAGATTTTTGATGTTGTTATCTGTAATAATTTCTTTCACTGTTTACAATTTAATAAAGCAATTAACGGTGAGACTGCAAAAGAAGAGGATGGTAAGCTGCACGCAGAAATAAAAGGTCGGTATTTCTTTTTTCATCGTCCTGACATGTACGAGCGTTATGACACTTTCGCAAAAATGAAACGATACAACAATGAGTGGCAGGGACACAAGCGGGAAACTCCTGTTTTTACTTATATTCCCGCAGGAAAGGAGCAAAAGAAATGACAGAGATTTACAAAGTCATTGGTGAATGGTTCGCCGTTGCCGGTGGTGTTTCTATGTTTATTGGCATTCTTGGCAAGTGCATAAATGTTATGGTTAAAGCGTTTACAAGGGGTGAAATTGTTGTTTGATACTGCTCAAATGGATATTATCGAATATCTTGTACCGACTATGAGAAATGAGGGATATAGCTATTATGTTGCATACAGTAATACCGACACTTCAAGCAGTTCTTATTATCGGCGTGAGCCTGACTTATATTTTGTCTTTAGTAAAGAGAAAATCACGGCAAGCAGTGCGTACAATTACGCTGTGCCGAAGGGTTCTGTACGCTATATTTGCCGTTCTAACGATTATTCGAGTAGTAACTACGCAGACAACAGCGCTCGGATAAAGTCAGAGAGTTTCAGCGGCAATTTGAGTATTGAACCGTACGAACACATTTACACAAACGCTGAATTTTTTTCACACACGGTTCAGCCGGACATTTTGAAAGGGGAGCAACCAACCAATGAATACTTACAGGGTATCGGGATTATTCTGTCGGCGTTTTTGCTTTTCACGGTTTTCTGGAAAATGTGCACATTCCGCAAGTAAGGCTTTAACCGTTTTTCTTGCGGTCTTGCTTATTTTTTCTTTTTCTTCTTTTTCTGTTTCTGCAGAAGATTTGAATGCAGACGATTTTTCAGTTTTGCTTGGTCGCGAAACTCCTAATAGCACTGGTGGCGTTACTACTGATTATTATACTTTTACAACTTCCTCTTTTAGTAGTAATGGCATTAACTGTAATTTTTATCAACCGCAAAATTATGCGGATTTTTGGGCAAAAGGCGCTGTAAAAATTATGTCGGCTTTTGACGCTCCGAAAATGATTGCCGGGCATGAATATCAGTTAACTTTTGCAACTGGTGTTAATTTTAATGCAAAAACGGTTATTAAAGTTTTTTTGGGTTCTCAAAAAATATATGAAAATTCGGTTAGTGGCACAGGTGCTAAAGAGGTTTCTGTAAATCTTACTGCACCGGAAGTTGTGACGAATTCTGAACAAGTGCGGATTGAATGCAGTATCAGCAGTGATTATGGTTATGGTTCTGCCGGTCAGATTTCGGGTTTTCTTTTGTCTAAAGAAATCGGTTGGAACGATAATACAGACAATCCGGGCTGGCTTGGAAAAATACTTCAGAAGTTTACGGATTTGGGCGACCGTATAAGCGGTTTTTTTTCAAATTTAGCTGAAAGTATTGGTAGTTTCTTTTCTTCTCTTGGCGACCGTATACAAGGCTTTTTTGTTGATTTATACAATGACATAGTAGACGGTTTGAAAAAGCTTTTTATACCATCAGACGGCTATTTTGAGAGTAAAAAGACAGAACTTGAAACTTTTTGCACAGAGCACTTCGGCGCATTATATCAAGCCCCGACCGTTCTTGTTGACTTTATTCGAAAGTTTACAACTATTTCACCACAAGAGCCAGCTATAACCCTACCGGCGATTGAATTTAATTTTCAAGGTAAACACTACCAGTTGACAGAAGCTTATACATATTCTTTCAGTTGGGTGAATGATAGTAGTCATATGCTTTACTACCTTTATAGATTTTTTCGTGGTTTCGTAACTGTGGTTCTGTTTATCTCTTTTGCAAACTACTGCAAAAATAAATATTATGATGTTTTCAAAGGGGGCGGTTCTGAATGATTTTAGAGGCAATTTGTAATCTTTTCATTAAGTTTTTTACAACACTACTTTCCTTTGTAAGCATTCCGCAAATTCCCGATGATGTTTTATCTTCTGTGACTTCTACGATTGATACTATCATTGAAAAGGGTTCACAGTTAATTGATTTGTTTATCCCATATGATATAGCTAAGGTTTTGTTATTAGTTGTAATTGTGATTGAAATTGTTATTGCAGTTTATCACTTTATTATGTGGGTAATTCGAAAAATTCCAATGGCTGGTATGTCTTAATCCCTTTATCCCCGCGCGGAGTATCGCCGATACCGCGCGGGGAGGGGGGATGCTCTACTATCTTGTTTATAGCCTCAATATCCAATCAGCCTCACGGAGGTGGTAATGATG
>CALXJH010000179.1 GCA_944388555.1 uncultured Clostridia bacterium | reverse complement strand
GAACAATTATTTTAGTGTGTAATACAGTTGTTCAAATTATGCAGGCCTTTAACTGGCAGTTCCAGCTTGTTGAAGAAGGAATGGAAAGTACATCTATTCTTGCGTCAATCGCTTCTCCTGTTGCATTTTTGCTTATTCCGCTTGGATTTGGTGTTTGGCAAATGGCTGCTGCTGCTGTTACAGGGTTTATTGCAAAAGAAAATGTGGTCGGAACACTCGCAGTATGCTATGGGGTAACGAACTTTATTGATACAGAAGAACTTACACTTATAGGCGGCTCAAATGAAGTAGCAGCAATCTTTGGTATAACAAAAGCGGCAGCGCTTGCTTGCCTCATGTTTAATCTATATACACCTCCGTGTTTTGCGGCACTTGGTGCAATGAACTCTGAAATTAAGGATCGAAAATGGTTTTGGGGCGGCATTGCACTTCAGCTTGCAACAGGATACACCATTGCATACTTTGTGTATCAAATTGGTACACTGTTTACAACAGGCGCTCTTGGTTCCGGTTTTTTACCGGGCTTGATTGCAGTCGCAATCATGATAAGTATTATTACATATTTAATGTTTGCTTCTGACAATAAAATTAAACTTCAATATTCATTAAGAAAGAATGATAGCGTATGATTGAAAACATCTTTATAATTTTAATTCTTATGATTTTACTTGGAATTTCCGGATCATATCTCTATAAAAGTAAGAAAAATGGAAATAAATGTGTAGGCTGCCCTTACGCAAAAGAATGCAAGGAAAAAGCTAGTGACAAACATTTATAATACTTACATTTAAACGCAAAATACAGCAGCTATGTCTGTTAAAATAACAGATATGGCTGCTGTGTATACGTTTTAACTATTTGCAAACATCTAATGTAAATTGCTCAATTGCCTTTGCACCTAACTCAATACAGCGTTCATCAACATCGAAGTTATCCGCATGTAAGGAAGTGGGGTGGCTATCTATTTTACTGCCGAGATAAAAATAAACGGAAGGTACATATTGCCCAAAATAAGAAAAATCTTCTCCTAACATGGATGGTTTAAATTCTGTTATTATGTTCTCTTCACCAATAACTTTCGCTGCAGATTTTTGCATGATTTTTGCAAGTGCCGCATCATTTTTTAAAGGAGGGTAGAGGAGCTCTATATCCGTTTGTTGCCGCAGCTTGTATGTATCCGCAACTTCTTTGGCTACTGTTTTAATATCTGCAGCAATTTTTTCACGGATGAGATTATCAAAAGTTCTGAAACTGCCGCTTATGCGAATCTCTGATGGCATAACGTTTGGTGCGTCACCGGCATTTACCGTGCAAACAGTGACTATAGAATCAGGGTATTGAATGGATTTCAATTTTTGTATGAATTCAAATGCAACTTTAATTAAATCGTCATTTTGTTCAGGTGTTGCGCAATGACCACCTTTTCCGTTAAAAAGCACGTAAAAATTGTCTGGAGACGCCATTAGTTTTCCTTCTGCACAAATAATTTTGCCAGTTTCTAATTCAGGACGAACATGAAACCCTACGCATATATTTACATCCGGATTTTTTAAAACGCCTTCTTGTATCATAGGTAAAGCGCCGCCGGTTGTTTCTTCCGCTGGCTGAAATAGAAATTTAACTGTTCCTTTGAGTTCCTGTTTTCTTTGAGAAAGTAGTTCTGCTGCCATCAAAACTGTAGATACATGCACGTCATGTCCGCAAGCGTGCATGACACCTGTATTTTTTGACGTATAAGTGCAACTATTGGTTTCTAAAATAGGCAAAGCATCCATATCTGCACGAATCAATAGCGTTGGTCCGTCAAATTTACCTTTTAAAATGCCCATAACACCGGTTTTAGCAATTCCAGAAGTACACGGAATCGATAGAGCATTTAATATTTCTGAAATCTTTTCTGAAGTATGGTATTCCTGAAAAGAAAGTTCAGGATTTTCATGAAAATGACGACGTAACTCTATATAATCAAACTTCATCTAATCACCTCGCAATATATTCATTTTATCATAAATGTTTTTGTAATTCAAGCAGATATAAAATAAAAACATTATACTTTTATAAATAATTTTTTAATCGTATTTTGTCCATTTCAATGGTACTATTTAAAGGTATTATTTAATAGAAAAATACATTTAAAATTTTTAGTTTAGGGAAGAAGCATGATAAAATTTAAAATTACAATAAAACATACTGTATATTATTATGCATATGTATGAATGACTAAATCGCATCCAAACTTATCTAAATATAACACAGCTCTATAAAAATTTATTTACACTGTCCTGTAGGAGCTTGTAGAAATTTTTAAAATATACATTACATCATTTCAGAAATTTCTGAACGATTTTTATAGAAGTTATTTGGAGCATTTTCGTATATCTAACAGAGAAATTAAACAAATGAATTTTGTATTGATTTAACAAGTTTACATTAAATATACACAACATGCTTATTATTTATATATTTTGTAATTATAAATGAATATCTAAAAAGAAGAGAAGAAGCGTCTGATAAAAATTGAAATTAGTGATTGACACGGGCGAATAATTATGATATAATTATACAAAATAAAGATTTTGTATAATTTAGGGGAGGGCAAAATGGAATTTCGCATAAATGACCAGCCTTTTGTATATCGTGAATTTTTAATGTACATGCAGTCTATAAAAGGCAAATCTATCAATACTGTTCACGAATATGCTTTAGATTTAAATGTATTTTTTAAATTTATGAAAGAATACAGACATTTAGAAAATCCGGAAGATATTTCAGATTTAGATTATACATTTGTAAATACGATTGAGCTAATCGATTTATACGCATATTTAACTTATATGGCTGAAAAACGCGGAAATATTGCTTCTACACGCGCAAGAAAAGTTGCCTGCCTGAGAAGCTACTTCAAATATCTATCTTCCAAAGCCAAACACATAGATGATAATCCTGCAAAGGAACTTGACACACCTAAAACAAAGCAATCTTTACCCCGTTATTTAAGCTTAGATGAATCTAAAGATTTGCTTTCAAGCGTTGAGGGCAAAAATAAATACCGTGATTACGCTATTTTAACTTTATTTTTAAACTGCGGACTCCGTCTTTCCGAACTGGTTAATATCAATATGAACGATTTTCAGGATGATTTTCTGATTGTAACAGGCAAAGGTAACAAGGAACGTGTTATCTATTTAAATGAGGCATGTTTATCCGCAGTAGGTAATTATCTGCGTGTTCGGCCTGTTGAAAATGTGATTGACAAAAAAGCTTTATTTCTGAGCAATCGTTTAACCAGAATTAGTAATAAAACTGTACAATGGCTAGTTAAAAAATACATAAAATCTGCCGGATTAGACGAAAGTAAATATTCCGTACACAAACTAAGGCATACTGCTGCAACCCTAATGTACAAATACGCAAATACTGATTTGCGAACTTTGCAGGAAATTTTAGGCCATAATCAGTTAGCAACGACACAAATCTATACGCATGTTGATGATGATCAGCGTCGAAACGCTATCAAAAATAATCCTTTAGGAAACATAACCACAAAATGATTCTTTCATTTAAAAAGCTTTTGCCTTCTACAAAAGCTTTTTAAATGAAAGATATTTATTATAATAAGAATACTAAATATTAAAAATAAAGCTGGAGAGCAATTGCTCAAACAAATAACTAAAACTTATCTTATCACTGCCTGTGAGTGCTACAATTGGTACACGCGCCACTTCCCTTTCCTCAAAGGTATAAATCACTTCACCCAGTTTCTGTTCTGGCAATACAGGTGCTGTGATTTCTTGCGGCAAAACGATTTCTTGTTTAAGCAGGTCTTTTTTATTGTTTTCAATCAACATACTATATTCATTACCGGCAACTGCTGTGATCATATCCGTTATTCCATTTTTTACTGCAATTTCACCCAAAATATCCCCTTTTTTGCAAGCATCAACTTTGCTATAGGATTGAAAACCATAATTTAAGAGTGCAGAGGCGTCTGCAAATCTTTCTGAAGAACTTGGTGCTGCCATAACGACTGCAATAAGCTGTATTCCGTCTCTCAAAGCTGTTGCAGACAAACAGTATCCAGCTTCTGACGTAGAACCTGTTTTCATGCCGTTTGCACCTTCATAAAAACGGATCAACTTGTTTGTATTTGCAAGCTGAAATGTCCCGTTTCGCAATGTATCCATCCATATTGTGGTGTAATCAAAAATTTTCGGATGTTTTAAAAGTTCGTATGTCATAATAGCAATATCCCTTGCTGTCGAATAATGTCCTTGCGTATCTAATCCGTTACAATTCACAAAATGGGTATTTTGCATATTCAATTCCTTTGCGCGCGTATTCATTTCTTGCACAAATTTTTCCTGCGTTCCACACAAATATTCTCCAATTGCAATTGCTGCGTCATTACCTGAAGCAACTGCAATCGCTTTCATCAGATCGTTTACACTTATTTGTTCTCCTTCAGCTAAAAAAACGTGTGATCCGGTTTTAATCGCTGCACTGCTACTTACTGTAACAATATCGTCTGTACTAATTTTGCCGCTATCTATCGCTTCAATAGCAAGTAACATCGTCATAATTTTAGTAATGGAAGCCGGCGGCAACTTTTCATCCGCATGATTTTCAAGCAGTACATTTCCTGACAATCCATCCATAAGTATATATGATTTAGAAGTAAGTTCATCTATTCCTTTTGCAGATACTGTTGTAAAAATAAAACACAATGTAACAATAAAAGCAAATAGCTTTTTCAAAAAAACACACCTCCTCATAACACAAATATGAGAAGGTGATAAAAATTATTCTGCTTTTAACATTTTTGCACGTGGATGTGCACGATCATAGGCATCGCGCAAACGATCCTTTGTTAGCTCCGCGTAGATTAAAGTAGAGGAAAGAGCTGTATGCCCCATCAGCTCTTGTACAATCTTAATATCAGCGCCGTTTTCTATTAAATGCGCTGCAAAAGAATTGCGGAGAATCTGTGGCGAAACATCGCTGGTAATGCCTGCACTTATGGCATATTTCTTTATCATTTTCCACACACCTTGCCGTGTGAGCTGCTTGCCTCCGGTATTTGTAAACAAATATAGGTCTTGCTTATTTTTTGTATTATGAAAAGGCGAAGTTTGTATGTACATAGCCAACGCATTAGAAGAAAGAGAGCCAAAAGGGATAATACGATCCGTACAAGAAATTGTAGCCTTTTGAAAATCAACATCTGCAAATTTTAATTGAACCAATTCAGAAACACGTATTCCCGTAGCATATAAAAGCTCTAAAATAGCCTTATCGCGGTATCCTTTATAATTTATACATTTAGGTTGTGCAAGTAAGGTTTCAATTTGTTCTAATGTTAAAATCTCAGGCATTACACGTTCAATTTTAGGTGTTTCTATTCCATGCAGCGGGTTGTTTTTCGTAAAGCCAAGCAACTGAAGATATTGGTGAAATCCGCGGATGGATGCTAGGGCACGTGCCACTGAGGCACTGGATTTTCCCGATGTTGCTAAAAAATTTTCATAGGTAAAAATTGTATTTTTTCGAACTTTTGATAACGTAATTTTTTGCATCGACAGAAAATCCACATAATCCTGCAAATCTTTAGCATAGGCCATTAGTGTATTTTTTGATAATTTTTTTGTATTTCTTAAGTAATTTATGTACTCGTTTTTCTTATCTTTCATGTTAGTATCCCTCTCATAAGCTTATTGTACAATAAAAAATAAGATTTGTCCAGTAGTAAATTTTTCATAAAATGTACCCTTCATAAAATGCTGATATAAATACAATAAGCAAGGCAATTGCTAAAACACCTGTTAATTTAAGGGCATCCTGCATAAAACTACCTCTGAAGCCATTCTTAATTATAAAAGTAAACAAGGACTGCGAAAAATAAAAAACACGCTCAGAAAGCAAAATATTAGCAATTATTACCAAAGCAATATGTGGAATATTATAGAGCAGGAATGTAAATTTTTCACTTTCAGTTGCTAAGAGGATATTTGAGGTGGAAACCATCATAAAATAACCATTTACAGCCAGCGTTGTAGCTGTTAGCGGAAAGCCGAGCAAAGAGAAGGCATTTAAATAAGTAATTAGTAGTAACACAGAATTTTTAATAAGCGAAAACTGAAAAACAGCAAATGCGTCTGCCGTATTACTCGGTAAAAGCTGTGCATGATCCGTTCCTATGTTAAAATAACCAATTATCATGCCGGTCGACAAGCATAGCATAGCCAGAATATAATAAAAATTTGGTTTTTTTTGTCCTCGTCTACGTCTCTTTCTGAAAAATAAAAACACAACAAATCACCACCTTGTCCTAAAACAATATATGAATGATTTATTGTGTTTATGTTATTTTATTTTTTCATGTTCCGAGCTTTATCTACACATCGATCCATTGCAGAAAGTATGGCAGATTCAAAACCATGTTTTGCAAGCTCATTCATAAGAGCAATGGTTGTACCACCAGGCGAACAAACATTATCAGAAAGCATTGATGGATGTAGATTCGTTTCTAAAACCATTTTCGCACTTCCCAATACAGTTTGTGCGGCAATTTTTATACCTTCTTGCTTTGGTATACCATAAGAAAGCGCGCTGTTTGCCATAATTTCAATCAGTTTGTATACCAACGCCGGACTGCTGCCAGAAAGCGCTGTACCGGCATCCATTAAGTGTTCCTGCAAAACAGCTGTTTTCCCTACACAATTTAAAATTTCCTGTACCTCGTTTTGCAAAGCTTGATCGTGGGATTGGGCAATGAGTGTAATCCCCTCTCCTACCAAAGCAGGCGTGTTAGGCATCGTGCGGACAATCTTTGCATTTGGCAGTCGTTTTTGTATATCAGCGACTGTAATTCCAGGTGCAACAGTAACCAAACGTTTCGCAAAAGCTATTTGATTCAGTTGATCTAAAATAATTGGATAAACGTTAGGTTTAACTGTCAAAATTAAAATGTCTGACTGATCAGCTATTTCAAGAACGTCCTTGCAAACATGTGCACCATTTTTTTCAAAAGCTTCTGCATTTGAAAAATGGATGTCAAAAACAAAAACATCATATTTCCCGGATTTCAAGAGTCCGCTAATGAGGGCGCCTCCCATGTTTCCTGCGCCAATAAAGCCGATTTTCATGATGTGGTTCTCTCCTTTTTACACATTTTTACACATTTAATTCAACTTTTACACCTAAAAGATTTTCATTTTCTTTCAAAATAGGCTCAATATAAGTTTTAACAAATTCTTCTGTTTGCTGCGGCGCTCTGCCTACATAATTTTCAGGTTTCATAACAGATAAAATTTCTTCTTTTGTTAAATTAAAAGATGGATCTTCCGCTATACGATTAACCAAATCATTCTCTTTTCCATACACCTTAACCTGTTCTCCGGCTTTCATAGAATGTACACGGATTTTTTCGTGTAATTCTTGACGGTTTCCTCCCTTTTTAACAGCATCCATCATAATATTTTCAGTCGCCATAAACGGCAGTTCTTTCAAAATGTGCTGTTTAATAACTTCAGGATAAACCACCAGACCGTCTACAACATTGATGTAAGTTGCAAGAACAGCATCTGTTGCAAGAAATGCTTCAGAAACTGCAAGTCGCTTATTTGCAGAATCATCTAAAGTTCTTTCAAACCATTGTGTTGATGCGGTAATAGCAGGGTTAAGAGCGTCCACCAAAACAAATCTTGCTAAAGCGCAAATACGCTCAGAACGCATAGGATTTCTTTTGTATGCCATTGCTGAAGATCCGATTTGACTTTTCTCAAAAGGCTCTTCAATTTCTTTTAGGTGCTGTAACAACCGTATATCATTGGCAAACTTATAAGCGCTTTGTGCAATACCTGACAATACATTTAAAATTTGTGCATCAATTTTTCGGGAATAAGTTTGGCCAGATACCGGATAAACTGCATTATACCCCATCAGCTCAGCAACACGACTATCCAGCCTCTTCACTTTTTCTGTATCGCCTTCAAACAATTCCATAAAGCTTGCTTGCGTACCCGTTGTTCCTTTTGAACCTAAAAGCTTTTTCTTGGATAATAAAAATTCAAGATTTTCATAATCTAAATAAAGCTCGTGTAACCATAACGAAGCGCGTTTACCAACGGTCGTAAGCTGCGCAGCCTGAAAATGTGTAAATCCTAAGGTTGGCATATCTTTATATTGGAGAGCAAAATCCGTTAAAAGCTTCATGACGCTTAAAAGTTTGCTTTTGATAACATCCAAGGCCTCATACATAATCAGCAGATCAGCATTATCGCCCACATAGCAAGACGTTGCACCCAAATGAATAATCGGCATAGCTTTTTTGCATTGTGCACCGAAAGCATAAACATGTGACATAACATCATGTCGCACTTCTTTTTCTTTTGCAATCGCTACATCATAGGTGATTGTCTCAGAATATTTTTCCATTTCAGCAATCTGTTCATCCGTAATTGCCAGACCTAACTCTTTTTCGGCTTTTGCTAATGCAATCCAGAGTTTACGCCATGTAATAAACTTTTTATCATCTGAAAAAAGATATTTCATTTCTTTGCTTGCATATCTGGAACAGAGCGGACTTTCGTATGTATCATGCATGATTTTTCCTCCTGTTTACTTACGCTTGTTTCAAGAAATTTTCAAGACGTTCAAGACCTTTTTTTATATTTTCCATAGAAGTAGCATAGGACCAACGCACGTACCCCTCTGCACCAAAACCTGAACCTGGAACGAGAGCAACCAGAGCCTTTTCTAACAATAGTTCTGCGAACTCATCTGATGTATTGATTGTTTTACCATAAAACGTTTTAGCAAACAATTGTTTGATGTTCATCATAATATAAAAAGCCCCGTGTGGCACAATACAAGATACGCCTTCAATCTCGTTGATCCGGCTTACCATGTAATTTCTTCTTTCCTCAAAAACTTTGCGCATTTTTTCGACTTCATCTTGCGGTCCATTTAAAGCCACAATCGTAGCTGCCTGTGCAATGGAATTAGGATTGGAAGCAGCATGCGACTGAATATTCGCCATAATCTTGGCAATTTTATCGTTAGCAGCGGCATATCCAATTCGCCAGCCAGTCATAGCATAGCTTTTTGAAACGCCGTTGATCGTAATCGTATATTCTTTAATTTTTTCTCCTAAAGATGCTATACTTACATGTTTTTGATTGTCATACACCAATTTTTCGTATATTTCATCTGCAATAATTATCAGGTTATGTGCAACAGCAACTTCTGCTATTTCTCGCAATTCTTCTTCTGTGTACACCATACCTGTTGGGTTGCAGGGAGAATTGATAACGATTGCTTTTGTTTTGTCGGTAATAGCCTCTTTAAGCTGCTGCGCTGTAATTTTAAAATGATTTGTTTCGTCTGAATAGATAAATTTTGGAATGCCGTCAGATAGTTTTACTAACTCCGGATAGCTAACCCAAAAAGGAGACGGAATAATTACTTCATCACCAGGATTTAAAATTGCTGAAAAAGCATTTGCAAGAGAATGTTTTGCTCCGTTGCTTACAACGATTTGTGATGGTTGGTAATCCAAACCATTGTCAGTTTTAAATTTATTTGCGATTGCTTTTCTAAGCGCCAAGGAGCCAGCTGCTGGCGTATATTTGGTCTGTCCATCTTGAATTGCTTGAATTGCAGCATCTTTAATATGCTCAGGTGTATCAAAATCAGGTTCACCAGCACCAAATCCAACAACATCTATACCATTTGACTTCATTTCTTTGTATTTTGCATCAATGGATAGTGTTGGAGATGGTGAAATTGCCATATTTTTGCTTGAAAGTATCATTATTTATCTTCCTCCATTCTACTTAGTATATTTTATAACAATTTTTGGCAAAATGCAAGTTGTTTTTTAAAAAAATTCAAAATAACAGACTTTTCAACTGCTTTTCGCCGTTTTTATAAAAGATTTTTGCAATAGTTTCATTATCAAAATTGTTTTTTTGCATTTCATCTATTAACATGGTCAGGGCATCTATACCATCTATCCCTTGCGGGGTTGTATCTATACCATCAAAATCACAGCCTAACATAAGATTATTCTCAGCGCCGAGCGACAGCATGTGTTCTATATGCTTTAAAACATCGGTAATTGTAGCTTTACCGGTGTCGTTTAAAAAAACAGGGTATAAATTTAATCCTATCAAGCCATTTCTGCTAATCATACACTTAATTTGTGCATCTGTCAGGTTTCGCTTATGTGAACAAATTTTGCGCGCATTAGAATGACTGGCTACAAAAGCCTTTTTTGTATGCTCCGCAACTGACCAAAATCCGCCTTCATTAAGATGTGAAACATCAATCAACATGGAAAGCTGTTCCATTCTTGAAATCACCTTTAACCCAAAAGGCTTTAAAGGCAATGTGTCTTTATTCGCACCTACGCCGTAACCTAATGCGTTTTCATAATTCCATGTAAGTGTCAAAAGACGTACACCATTTCTATAAAACAAATCTAAATGCTCAATCTTTTCATTCAGAGCTTCCCCGCCCTCAATTGTTAGAATTGCGCTATGCTTTCCCTCACTGCAATTTTTTTCAATATCAAAAAAAGACTCGGCTAAACGTAGAGAACTCGTCTTTTTAACCGCTTCTTTAAACGCGGAAATCATATTGCAAACATACATAAAAGGATTGTCAGTGGCTTTCTGATCAACAAAACAAGCAAAAAACTGTATAAATTGCTCACAAGGGATTTTTTCCAATGACCAATGACAATGATTGTCTATCAAATCTACCTTCTGTAAATGAACTTTTGTCGGCAAATCGCAATGCAAGTCAAAAATTTTTTTCATTTTAATCACGCTCCAAACGCATTTGTTATATGATTTATATTCTTAACTGCATATGTTTCTTTTTCCAAAAAAACCTCAATGACATCAAAACGTACATTTGTATTATACACATTTTTTAGATACATTTGTGCCATCAGGATCATTTTTTTCTGTTTTCTAAAGTTGACTGCTTC
>CALXJH010000178.1 GCA_944388555.1 uncultured Clostridia bacterium | reverse complement strand
AGGCGTTTGGGGATTTAATGGCACTGAGCGCCCGGGCGCAGTATATTTGGCGTCTGTTTTAGCTTCTCATGCACAGAAAGGACTGCCTGCTTTCGGTATTTACGGTAAGGATGTACAAAATGCCGATGCAACAGAAATTCCGGAGGACGTGCAGGAGAAAATTCTTCGATTTGCAAGAGCAGCCGTTGCAGTTGCAACCATGCGGGGAAAATCTTATCTGCAAATCGGATCTATTTGTATGGGTATCGCCGGGTCTATTATAGATACCTCCTTTTTTGAAAATTATCTGGGCATGCGTGTGGAGTCAGTAGACGAGGTGGAAATTATTCGGCGTATGACTGAAGGGATTTATGACCAGGCAGAATATGAAAAAGCGTTAGATTGGGCAAAGAAGAATTGCAGGGAAGGTTTGGACAAAAACCCCGAAAGCTTACAGAAAACCGCTGCTGAAAAAGAAGAGGCATGGGAATTTACAGTAAAAATGGCATGTATTATTAAGGATTTGATGGCTGGAAATGATAAGCTCCCGGCCGGATGCGAGGAAGAAAGCGTAGGACATAATGCGCTTGCCGCAGGTTTCCAGGGCCAGCGTCAATGGACCGACTTTTACCCGAACGGAGATTTCTCGGAAGCACTCTTAAACTCTTCTTTTGACTGGAATGGGGCAAGAGAGCCGTATATTCTGGCAACTGAAAATGATACGCTAAACGGTGTTTGTATGCTTTTCGGCAAATTATTGACGGGTACTGCACAGATTTTCGCAGATGTTCGTACCTATTGGAGTCCGGAAGCAGTACAGAAGGCTACAGGATATACTTTAGAAGGAAAAGCCAAAGAAGCCGGCGGATTTATTCATTTGATCAATTCGGGCGCAGCTTGTCTGGATGCCTGCGGTGAGGTCAAAGATGCAGACGGCAACGGTGTGATAAAGCCGTTCTGGGAAATGACGCAAAAAGACATGGATGCCTGCATGCAGGCAACCGAATGGTGCGCGGCGGATTATGGCTATTTCCGCGGCGGCGGATTTTCGTCGAGATTTTTGACAAGAAGCGAAATGCCTGTTACTATGCTTCGCTTAAACATGGTAAAAGGGTTAGGACCGGTTATGCAGATCGCAGAAGGGTATACCGTGCATCTGCCGGATGAAATCTCAGACATTCTTTGGAAGAGAACAGATTATACCTGGCCGTGCACATGGTTTGCGCCGCGTGTAACAGGAGAAGGCGCTTTTAAGACAGCGTATGATGTAATGAATAACTGGGGAGCCAATCACGGCGCAATCAGCTATGGTCATATTGGCGCGGATGTGATTACGCTTTGCTCTATTTTGCGTATTCCTGTTTGCATGCACAATGTGCCGGAAGAAAAAATTTATCGCCCGGCGGCATGGAATGCTTTCGGAATGGATAAAGAAGGTCAGGATTACAGAGCTTGTGCCGCTTACGGACCGCTCTATGGTAAAAAATAATATACTGCCATATGCGGGGAATGGTTTCATTCCCCGCAAGCGTTGTTTTTTTATGCGTCTCATCCTGCCCACAGGATAAGACAACTGCTATTTTTGTGGGCAGAAAGGTATGGAGAAATCATGAAAAAAATGTTAGCGTTTGATTTTGGTGCAAGTTCAGGACGCGCAATTTTAGGTACACTTGAAAACGGAAAGCTGACAACCAAGGAAATGCATCGTTTTAGCAATGATCCGGTGGAGGCGGCAGGCGTTTTTCAATGGGATATACTGCGCTTGTTTTATGAAATCAAACAAGGAATTTTAAATTGCGTAAACAACGGAGAGAAGGATATTGACTCTATCGGTATTGATACATGGGGTGTGGATGTTGGATTTTTGGATGAAAAGGGACGTTTGCTGGCAAACCCCATCCATTATAGAGATTCTATCACGGACGGCATGCCGGAGAAAGCGTTTTCTGTGCTTTCTAAAGAAGAACTGTATGCCAAAACCGGAACGCAGTTCATTAAATTCAATACATTGTTTCAGTTATATGCATTTAAAATGGAAAACTATATTCCCTATAAATATGCAAAAACAATGCTGTTTATACCGGATTTATTGAATTACCTGTTAACGGGGGAAAAGAAATCGGAATATACCATTGCCAGTACGTCGCAGATGTTAGACGCAAAGGCACGGGATTGGTCGAAGGAGGTTTTAGACAGCTTTGAGATTAACCGGGATATACTTTGCGATATTATTAAGCCGGGTACAATTGTCGGTAGACTGACAAAAGCATTGGCAGACGAGCTTGGATGCGGCCAGATTCCGGTTATTGCCGTTGCTTCTCATGATACGGCTTCTGCCGTTGTTTCGGTTCCCGCAGAAGGAGAAGATTTTGTATACATAAGCTGCGGAACGTGGTCGCTGTTAGGAATAGAAGCAAAAGACCCCATTTTCTCAGATATGGAATTTACCAATGAAGGCGGTACAGAAGGGAATATCCGTTATCTTAAAAATATTATGGGACTTTGGCTGGTACAGGAATGTAAACGGCACTGGGACAGAAGAGGTGTCGGAAAATCTTTTGCAGAGCTGGAAACGCTGGCAAGAGCAGAAAAACCGTTTCTTTCCTTTATTGATCCGGATGATCCGCGTTTCATGGCGCCTAAGGATATGCCGGGTAAAATCGCATCATTCTGCAGAGAAACGAATCAGCCGGAACCGGAAAACCAAGGTCAGTTTGTGCGCTGTATTATGCAGAGCCTTGCGCTTAAATACCGCTATGCGGTTGAAGGCTTAGAAAAAGGAACTGGAAGAAAAATTTCAACCGTCAATATTGTAGGCGGCGGTATTAAAGATAAAATGCTTTGTCAGTTTACTGCCAATGCGACCGGCAGAAAAGTGCTGACAGGCCCGACCGAAGCAACCGGATACGGAAATCTGATGATGCAGGCATATGCATTGGGTGAGGTAAAAGATTTACATGCCATCCGCCAAGTAATCCGCAATTCGGATGAAATTAAAGAATATCAGCCGGAGGATACCGAAGATTGGAATCGTGCATATGAGACTTTCAAAACTATTTTAAAAGGATAATAGGTATTTCGGCATTACATTAAAATAGAATGAACAATTGTTATATAAAATGGGCGTTTATGCGTGATGCATAAGCGCCCAAAAGCAAAATGCCTGCTGATGCACAAAAAATAGCACGTGCGGCAGACATATAAAAATACCGGACATAAAAATCCGTGATAAAGGTGATTTTTTGAGCACATTAAATAAAGAGCAGTTAGAAGCAGTACAAACGATCCAAGGGCCGGTTTTAATTCTTGCCGGCGCAGGGAGCGGAAAAACCACGGTTTTAATCAATCGTATTGCATACATGATACAAAACGGCATTTATCCGTGGAACATTTTAGCCATTACTTTTACAAATAAGGCGGCAAAAGAATTGAAAGACCGCTTAGCCGCGGCGCTTGGCGCAGAAGGCGACGGTGTGTGGGCAAGTACCTTCCATTCCCTTGGAATGCGTATACTCATGCGGGACGGTGCCCGTGTGGGCGTAGGCCCCGGATTTACAATTTACGATACGGCGGATCAGAAAACGCTCATCAAAGAAGTACTGAAGGAGTTGAATTTCAGCGAAAAGATATTTTCTGTAAGCGCGGTTATGAATCAAATCAGCAGTGCGAAAGACAAAATGATTTCACCGCAGCAGTATGCCGAAAACGCGCAGACGATTTCTAATTTTCACGCCCAGCAAACAGCCAAGATTTATGACTTATATCAGAGAAAACTGAGAAAAAACAACGCGGTGGATTTTGATGATTTGATTGTGGAAACAGTACATTTGCTGGAGCAAAATCCGGATGTTCTGGATTTTTACCAGCGGAAGTTTTTATATATTATGGTAGATGAATACCAGGATACCTCACACAGCCAATACAAACTCGTATCGCTTTTGGCGCAGAAGAATAAAAATATTTGTGTTGTGGGCGACGATGATCAGTCTATTTATCGTTTCCGAGGTGCGGATATTACCAATATTTTAGAGTTTGAACAGCAGTTTCAGAACGCAAAGGTGGTAAAATTAGAACAAAACTACCGCTCTACTACACAAATTCTGGACGTGGCAAATGCGGTGATAAAGAATAACACAGAGCGGAAGCCTAAGAAACTTTGGTCGGTGAACAAGGGCGGCGTGCAAGTTAAGCTTGTTACGGTGGAACACCAGCATGCCGAAGCGCATAAGGTTGTCGATATTGTTTCCGAGCTAAAGCAGGAAGGCAGAAACTATGGGGATATGGCGGTTCTGTTCCGTACCAACGCGCAGTCGCGTGTATTGGAAGAAGTGTTTTTAAGCCGCGGCGTTCCTTATCGTCTGCTCTCCGGCGTAAAGTTTTATGACCGAAAGGAAATCAAGGATGTGATTGCTTATCTGCGTGCCGTGCACAATCCAAGCGACGATATAAGCGTACGCCGCATCATTAACGAACCTAAGCGCGGAATCGGCACCACCACACTTGATAAGATGACAGCCATTTCTACAAATGAAAATATAAGCTTGCTGGAGGTTATTGACCAGATTGTTATGTATGATCAGCTTCGCGCTGCAGGAGAAAAACTTTTAAAATTCGGGAAAATGATGAAAGAATTTCAAGCCGCGGCGCAATCGGTAAGCGTTCTGGAATTGACAGGCAAAATTTTAAAAGAAACTGGCTATGTAGAGGCGTTGGAAGCTGAAAAAACCATAGAAGCGGAAACCAGAATAGAAAACTTAAAAGAATTTATGGGTTTAGTCAAAGAATTTGAGGAAAATACGCCGGACGGTACACTCGCAGAATTTTTAGACGGAATCTCTCTTGTTTCGGATATTGATAATTATGACGAAACGCAGGATGCGGTTGTGATGATGACGCTGCACAGCTCTAAAGGATTGGAATTTCCTGTGGTATTTATCACGGGAATGGAAGAAGGAATTTTCCCGTCTTTTATGTCGTCGACAGAACCCGGCGGGATAGAGGAAGAACGGCGTTTATGTTATGTCGGGATTACACGGGCGAAAGAAGTGTTATATTTACTTTGTACGAACAGCCGTACCCTGTTCGGATCTACTTCCCATAATCCAAAATCCAGATTTATTGAAGAAATTCCGGAAGAGCTTCTATCTGTTGAGGAGCCTATTCGGCGCCCTGTTCCGGGTATTGATTTTACAAGCCGAAAAACAGAGCCGTCTATGCCAAAAGTTTCCAGCACGTTGTTTGGAGCAGCCAAAAACACCTCCCCGCTGCGTAAAAGCGGAGACATACATCTTGCGGCAGGCGATCGGGTAACACATCCTAAATTCGGGGAAGGAACAGTGCTTTCGGTATTGCCGGCGGGTAAAGACGCAAAAGTTACAGTTGCTTTTGACAGTGTAGGAACAAAAAATCTGATGGCAGCGCTTGCCGGACTCAAAAAAATATAGGCAATTGCCGCTTATCAGGAAAAGGAGAGAAATGAATTGGAAATTTACCGGCATTTTTCAGAAGTATATGACGCGCTCACACAGGATGTAGATTATGATCAGATGGTTGCGTATATAGAAAGCTTGTTTGAAGCGCATATGGCATATAAACCGCATCTTGTTTTAGAGCTGGCTTGCGGTACGGGAAATATAACCAGACGGCTTTCCAATAAAAAATATGATATGATTGCTTTAGACGCTTCTTTAGATATGCTCAATGTTGCGCGTGAAAAATGCGGAGCAGACGTGTTGTTGCTGCAGCAGGACATGACCGACTTTGAGCTTTACGGAACAGTAGACGCTATTGTTTGCCTGCTGGACAGCGTGAATTATATCACCGAGCCGGGAAAACTCCAAAAAATGTTTGATTTGGCGGAAAATTATTTAGAATACGGAGGATTGTTGGTGTTTGATATCAACTCCCCGTATAAACTCAGAAACATAATTGGTGAAAATACGTTTGTACGAGAAACCGATACCGTTTTTTCGGTGTGGGAGAATGAGCAGGACGCACCGTTTGTACATTTTTATCTGAATTTTTTCTGTAAGAATGACGGTCAGCAGTATACGCGTTTTTATGAACAGCATACCGAGCGGATTTATGAAGTCCCGGAAATTATATCTATGTTAGAGAAATCTGGATTTTGCGATATACATTGTTACGGCAAAGGAACCTTCACTTTTCCGGGCAAAAATGAAGAGCGTATTTTCTTTACAGCCAATAAACGGCAAAAACCTGGAAATAAATGAATTAATGCTTGACAATGCTTTGGGTTTATGTTATGATGTGCATGTGTGAAATCACGAATAGCAGTATAGGTTTTACTGTAAGAAAGGAATGAAATGAAGAATGGCAAAAGGTAAGGTTAAATGGTTTAATGCTGAAAAAGGCTATGGCTTTATCGAGAGCGAAGACGGAACAGATGTATTTGTACATTATTCTGCAATCGCTATGGATGGATACAAGTCTTTGGATGAAGGTCAGGAAGTAACATTTGATGTTAGTGAAGGTGCAAAGGGTCCTCAGGCATCCAATGTAGTAAAAGCGTAAGGAATGCTGGGGAGCT
This sequence comes from uncultured Clostridia bacterium, assembly GCA_944388555.1. GTDB lineage: Bacteria > Bacillota > Clostridia > RGIG6154 > RGIG6154 > RGIG6154. Next base: position 3,130 of record CALXJH010000178.1, on the reverse strand, counting down.
TTTATATTTTATATATGAGCGATCTTGGATTGAATGAAACTTTTATCTAAAAATAAAGACCGAACAGAAAAGTTCGGTCTTTATTTTTTTGCATATTTTTATGCTCGTCCTCATATAGTTTATTAAAACAAAGAGAAAAAGAGAGGCATTGAAATTATGCTGGATAAGTATTTACCAAAAGAGATAAGCGAAGCATTAGAAAAATTTGATTATATTCAGGAAATCCGGCTGCGGATACACCATAAAATTTCGATCCTGGACAAAACGGGCAACTATACTTTGCAGACAATGGTAACCAGGGCGCTCATTGAACGGGTTTTTGCGGCGCTTTGCAATCATTCGGTCTATGCCCTTAAAGAAGAAATCCAAAACGGATTCATTACAATACCGGGCGGTCACCGCGCAGGCATATGCGGACGGTGCGTGGTTGAAAATGGAAGAATCAGCCATATAGCAGATATTACAAGCATCAATATAAGAGTCGCCAGAGAGGTAAAAGATTGTGCGCTTGCGGTGTTTGAGAATATCAGACAAATGCCGGATAATTTAGTGGTTATCTCTCCCCCCAATTGCGGCAAAACAACTTTCCTGCGGGATTTGGCACGGTTGTTTTCCAATCATGGAAGCAAAGTTTCGATTGCGGATGAAAGAGGAGAAATCGCACCCGTTTTAAAAGGCGCGCAACCATTTGATCTTGGTGAGAATACGGATGTTTTGCAGTTTTGTCCGAAAATACAAGGCATGATGATGCTGCTTCGTACCATGAACCCGGATATAATTGTAACGGATGAAATCGGAAGTGAAGCAGACGGGCTGGCAATTGCAGAAATTATGAAAAGCGGCGTGCATATTCTAACTTCCTTTCATGGGTATGACGTTAAGGATTTTAAAATGCGCTTTAAAGAATGGAGCGCATTCAAATATGCTGTTATTTTAAACAGAAGAAAAGAGGTGGCGGCGTGGATTTCTTTAAGATAATCGGCGGTGGCATGGTGGTTTTAAGCACTTCACTTGCCGGCATAGAGATGAATGGGAAAATGAAACGTTCCCTTCGTTTAACCGAAGGTTTTATGAAGGGGCTTTCTTTTCTAATGGATGATATGCAGTTTTCTATGGCATATTTGGAAGGAAGTCTGCAAAAAAGTGCGGCGTTTTCTGATGGGGCCAGTAATTTCTTTCTGAAAACAGCAGAGGATTTACGTGATGGTTCGGATCTTTCAGAAATATGGACAAGACACCTTGAGGAAATGCCGGATTTACATGTGCAGGCAAAGCAGATTCTGACAGAGCTTGGAGAAATATTGGGGAAAACAGATGCGGAAACACAAAAAAACAGGATAGTAAGTTGTCTGGAAGGGTTAGAAAATGTACGGCAGCAGCAAGCGGAGCTGCAAAAGACAAAAGGTGTTCTTTATCAGAAATGCGGCATTGCGGCAGGTATTCTGATCACAATTTTACTGTTTTAGGAGGAAATATGGAAGTTGATATTATTTTTAAATTGGCGGCAATTGGTATTTTGGTTGCCATACTTAATCAGCTGCTGGTAAAATCCGGAAGAGATGAACAGGCAATGTTGGTTGTAATCGCAGGCCTGATTGTTGCCATGTTTATTATGATAGAACAAATCGGCTCTCTGTTCGATACCATCAAATCCACGTTTGGCTTTTAGCGGAGGTGATACAATATGCTTTTAAAGCTGATTGGATTTGCATTTTGTTTTATTATGGTGATTGCTTTTGTCAAAGAATACAAACCGGAGTTTGTTTTACCCATCAGCGTTTGTGCAGGCGGCATATTTTTCTATTACATACTGGCACAAACAGGCAGCATTTTCGAACGTGTCCGGGACATTTCACAGACAGTGGGCGTTGATATTTTATATATTGAAATATTATTCAAAATTATCGGTATATCGTATTTATGCGAATTTGCCTCGGCTGTTTGCCGCGATAGCGGCCAAACGGCATTTAGCGTTAAAATTGATTTGGCAGGCAAGCTTTTAATTCTGACAGCCTCTTTGCCGGTGTTTACAGAATTGATAGACGTGATTACACAGATTTTACCTTAAAAGAAAAAGCAAATGGAGAGAAACAGCATGAAAAAAATTTTTTTAGTATGCCTGATTCTGTTTTGTATGCCCATTGTTTGCAGCGCAGAAACGGATGCAATAACACAGCAGTATGAAGCAACAGGCGCGGATGCAGTATTTGATATTGCCAGCGACGTATTTCCTGGATTTGACAGTCGTGCGCTTGTAGAGCAGCTTTCGACAGGTACCGGGTTTGATACAGGCAGTATATTAAAAAATTTATTATCTTTTTTTATGGGCGCTTTCAAGGATAATTTAAGAATTTGTGTATTGGTAGTGGTCGTTGGCTTTATTACCGGCCTTTTTTCTACGATGCAATCTTCTTTTGGAGGAAAAGGTGCGTCTGAGTGTGGATTTTTAGTGGGATATTGCATATTCGCAGGAATTTTGACGGCAGCCTTTTCCAATATCATTACACCCGCACAAGAAATGTTAGAGATGGTTTCAGCGATGATACAGACAACCATTCCAATATTGCTGACGCTTTTAACATTTGGCGGCGGTGTGGTTTCTTCCGCTTTGCTGGCACAGGCGCTGATTGCCTTGGTGAATATCATCAATTCAGTGATTACCGGTTTGGTAATGCCGCTGATTCTTTGCTCATTCGGTTTGTCGGTTGCGGCGAATATGTCAGACAGGCTGAATCTTTCGCATACGATACTCATTGTGCGGAAAAGCGTAAAATGGATTCTTTTGTTTCTCATGGCAATTTTTGCGGGCGTGTTTAGTGTTTACGGTTTGTCGGGGTCTGCCATAGACGCTTCGGCAGGGAAGGCGGTTCGCTTTGCAATCGGAAGCGGAATTCCCATTGTCGGTGGTGTGGCGGCAGATTCACTCGAAACGGTGATTGCAACGCTTGGTGCAACAAGAAATATTGTAGGGACCGTTGGAATGTGCGCCATTGTTGCGCTTGCGGCAGCGCCTGTTTTGAAAACAGCGGCTTTGATGTGGATCTTTCGCTTGTGCTGTGTGGTCATTGAACCATTTTCGGATCGACGTGCTGTAAAGCTTGTGTCGGATGCGGCTGAATGTATTACGTTG
>CALXJH010000177.1 GCA_944388555.1 uncultured Clostridia bacterium | reverse complement strand
TAAGATATGTTTGGTAAGGTAGCAAAATCTGTAATAAATAACCGCTGTTTGCTTGTTTTGTGAACAGCGGTTCGTTTTTTATTTTTCACAAGCACGCTTTAAAGAATGCTTTTTAAAAATTGCTGTGTATGCGGGTGTTTGGGGTTTGTGAATATTTCCTCCGGCGTTCCTTCTTCCGTAATTCGGCCTTCCGACATAAAAATCACCCGATCCGCAACCTCTCTGGCAAATCCCATTTCGTGGGTTACGACCACCATGGTCATTCCATCCTGCGCAAGCTGTTTCATTACATTCAGCACTTCTCCGACCATCTCAGGATCCAGCGCAGACGTCGGTTCATCAAACAGCATCACATCCGGATTCATACATAAAGACCGTACAATCGCCACACGCTGTTTTTGTCCGCCCGATAACTGTGACGGGTAAGCGTTTGCTCTATCCTGCAGACCAACGCGTTTCAGAAGCTGCATTGCTTTTTCTTCTGCTTCTTTTTTTGACAGCTTCAAAAGCTTCATTGGTGCAATTGTCATATTCTTGAGCACGGTCATATGCGGAAACAAATTAAAATGCTGAAATACCATCCCCATTTTTCTGCGATGCAGATTAATATCCACTTTCTCGTCAGTAATATCTACACCTTCAAAATAAACTTTTCCTTCGGATGCATGTTCCAATAAATTCAAAGAGCGTAAAAACGTAGACTTCCCAGACCCGGACGGGCCGATAATAACCACAACTTCGCCCTTATGGATTTCAGCTGTCACATTTTCCAATGCGTGAATGGAATTGTTTTCTCCGTAAAACTTACTCAAATTTTCTGTTCTTATAATTACATCAGCGTTCACTGTTTCTGAGTCTCCTTTCCAGCTTGCTTACAAGCCATGTAAAGAATATAACCAAAATCAGATAAATAAGCGCAACTGCAATCAGCGGCATAAAGGGAGAATAGGTGCTTGCACGGATAATATTTCCTCCCATTGTCAGATCGCGAATGGTTACATACCCAGCAACAGATGTCTCTTTCAGCAACACAATAAATTCATTTGCCAGTGCCGGCAAAATATTTTTAAATGCCTGCGGAATGATAATATACCACATCGTATAAATATAATTAAAGCCAAGGCTTCTTCCTGCTTCAAACTGTCCCGGATCAATAGACATAATACCAGAACGCACAATTTCCGCTACATAAGCACCCGAATTAATACCAAATGCTAAAACAGCTACCAATACACTATTTCTGGATGTGGAAAAAATGATATAATACATAATCATAAGCTGCACAACTACCGGTGTTCCTCTAATAACGGTCAGATATATTTTACATATACCATTTAAAGCAGAAAAAACAGATTTTTTAAACCCTTTCCGCATATCCTGCGCCGTTTTATCATAGCTGGATCGTATAATAGCCACTATAATCCCCAAAATTACACCGATTAAAACGGCACAGAATGTAATAAGCAATGTGTTTTTTAGTCCGGATGTAATAAATTTCCAACGGTCTTCCTTTATAAAATTCAGAATAAAGTCTTCTTTGACTGCAGATAACCATATCTGTATTTCTTGTGTAAATGCTTCCATGTCTTACCCCCTCTTTCAGCATATATGTAAAAAAAGAGGGGCGAAGTTTCCTTGCGCCCCCGGCTTTTTGGAATACCTTATTGGTTGTTTGCCTCAACATATGCTTTCGCAGGCTCGCTGTCAATAATCACACAATCTACTTTTCCTGTCACCAATGCCTGTACCGCTTCATTTCCTGACGAATATTTCATAACACGTTCTGCACCAAAATCTTCTTCCGCATAAATATCACCGGTTGTACCTCTTTGTGTACCGATCAGATAGGAAGCGCCTTCGGCATATAAATCATCTACTGTCTGTATTTTACTGTCTTGCGGAACAATAACAACCTGTACACCTTTTGCATATGTATTAGAGAAATTGATGTTTTGTAATCTATCTTCTGTAACGGTCATACCTGCCATACCCATATCTGCTTTTCCGGTCTGTACAGCTGTAATGATTGCGTCAAACTCCATATCGTCAATCACAAGCTTCATATCTAATTTATCCGCAATCGCTGCAGCCATTTCTGCGTCAATACCTACAATTTTGTTATCTTCGTAATACTCATAAGGCGGGAACTGCGCGTTTGTTGCCATATGCAGTTCTTCTTTGCCCTCTGCATTTGCCTGGAAAGTTAGGTCATGCGCTTGTCCAGAGATATACTTATTTACAATTTTATCTGCCGTGCCATCTGCTTTAATTTCCTCTAAGGCTGCGTTGATTTTATCCAACAGCTCGGTGTTTTCTTTTGCTACGCAGATTGCATAATCTTCATCTGCATATTCTGTGTCCAGAATTTTAAGTGTAACTTTTTCGGATCCGCAGCCTGCAAGTACTGCAACTGCAAGAACGCATATCATAACTAATGATAATACTTTTTTCATTTCTTGTTCCTCCCATTTATTTACTCTATATAATTTTAAACCAATTCCATACATTTGTCAATAAGTATTTAAAAAAAATGCAATTTATCTATAAAAATACAAATTTAATTGTTGTTTTGCCTAAAATGTGGTATACTGCTTATAAAAAGGAGGCATGATTATGAAAGCAATTGTCACCGGTGCATCTTCCGGTATTGGGAAAGAAATTGCTCTTGCATTGAGCGATAAAGGGTATTACGTAATTTTAGTTGCACGCAGAGAAGAAAAATTAAAAGAGCTGCTGCCGCAGTTAAAACACGGTGGTGAAATTTTCGTTTGTGATCTCAGATCCAAAGATAACTGTATTGCTCTTTATGAAGCTTACCAGAAGCAAGCTATTGATATTTTAGTAAATAATGCCGGATTTGGCGTATTTGGTTCGTTTGCGGAAACCGACCTGGACCGCGACCTATCCATGCTCCATTTAAATATCCTATCTTTGCATACCCTCACAAAACTATTTTTAAAAAATATGCTGCAGCAACAACACGGATACATTCTAAATGTTGCCTCGGTTGCAGGCCTCATGTCCGGCCCTTTGATGGCTGCTTATTACGCATCTAAATCCTATGTCATTCGCTTAAGCCGTGCTATCTCTAAAGAAATTAAACACAGCAATGTACACATATCCGTTCTATGCCCCGGCCCGGTAAACACAGAATTCAATCAAGTTGCCGGCGTTCAGTTTGCCGTAAAACCGCTCTCCGCAAAAAAGGTTGCCCAGTATACAGTAAAACAAATGTTTAAAAAAAGATTTTTGATTCTTCCAGGCATTGCGGCAAAAATATCCGCCATTGGCGCATCCTTTTTACCGGATACACTGCTAAGTGAAATTAGCTTTCGTATTCAAAAGAAAAAAAGATAATTTTGTAAATTTTCATATAATTTCTTGCTATTACTACAAAAAAATGGTATAATAAGATAAATATTGGCAAAAGCGAGGACTTTTTGTCCTCCGCTTTTGTTTTTAATTTTTTAGTTAGGGGAAAGAACGGAATGACAAAACAAAAAATAGGATTTGATAATGAAAAATACATTAAAATTCAGTCGGAGCAAATCAAAAAACGCATATCGAAATTCGGCGGCAAGCTTTATATGGAGTTTGGCGGCAAACTGTTTGACGATCACCATGCTTCACGTGTGCTTCCGGGATTTGCCCCCGACAGCAAGCTTAAAATGCTATTAGAACTTAAAGAACAATCCGAAATTGTAATTGCAGTCAATGCCGCAGCACTCAGCGCGAATAAGCGGCGGCGTGATTTAGGCATTACATATGATTTAGAAGTTTTACGTCTGATTGACATGTTCCGCAGTGTCGGTCTTTATGTTGGAAGTGTTGTAATCACCCAATATGAAGGGGAACAGGCTGCGGATAATTTGCGTTCCAAACTAATCAGTCATGGCATTAAAGTATTTACGCATTACCCCATTGACGGCTACCCTTCTGCTGTTTCGCATATTGTCAGTGATGACGGCTATGGAAAAAATGACTACATTGAAACGCAGCGTTCCTTAATTGTTGTAACCGCCCCCGGTCCCGGCAGCGGAAAAATGGCAACTTGCCTTTCCCAGCTTTATCACGAACATAAGCGCGGTATTGCTGCGGGTTATGCAAAGTTTGAAACATTCCCTGTATGGAACCTTCCTTTAAAACATCCTGTTAACCTTGCATATGAGGCAGCAACCGCTGATTTAAATGATGTAAATATGATTGATCCGTTTCATTTAGAAGCATATGGTACTGCCGCAGTCAACTATAACCGTGATGTAGAAATCTTTCCCGTCCTGCATGCTATGTTTGAAAAAATATATGGTGCTTCGCCTTATAAATCCCCGACAGACATGGGCGTAAATATGGCAGGATTTTGTATCACGGATGATCAAGTCGTTGCGGATGCCTCCAGGCAGGAAATCCTGCGTCGTTATTACGCCGCTTTATGCGATGAACGACAAAACGGAGAACATACAAATGAAGCGGAAAAAATTGAAATTATTATGAAAAAAGCCGGCATTTCCACCACCGATCGTGCAGTTACAGAAGCCGCAAAAGCCGTTACTGCGCAAACCCAGTCCCCTGCGGCCGCTATCCAATTGCATGACGGCACGATTATCACTGGTAAAACAAAATCTCTGCTTGGCTGTTCCGCTGCTGTTGTTTTAAATTCTTTAAAATATCTTGCAGGCATTGATGATAACACAGACTTAATCCCTGCAGACTTAATTGAGC
>CALXJH010000176.1 GCA_944388555.1 uncultured Clostridia bacterium | reverse complement strand
ATGTACATGTACTTTAATAATTTCGCTGTCATCCACAACAATAACACTGTCGCCGATGGTTTCCAAGCGTTTTCGAAGTGTTTTCCACGCTGCTTTCTTTTCAGCTTTACGAATAATAAATTCCGTACAGTAACCATACCGAATGTCTTCTGCCGGCACTGCTTTTTGCAGCGTTTCCTCTGGCTGCTGTGGTTCTTCGGTCACAACCGCAGAGCCCTGCAGTGCGGCAAGCGCGCCTTTTAATAATATGAGCAGTCCCATGCCACCGGAATCTACCACGCCCGCCTGTTTCAGCTGCGGCAGTAAATTCGGCGTGTTTTCCAGAGAAATTTCTCCTTTTTCTATAACATATTCCAGAAAATCGCAAAGGTCTTCTTTGGCAGGATCCCATGCCGACGCTGCCTCTGCCATTTCCCTGGCTACCGTTAAAATTGTGCCTTCGGTCGGCTTCATAACCGCACGGTATGCAACCTCTACCGAAACATGCATTGCTTCTGTAATATCCGCTACCGAAGCTTGCGTAACATTTTTCAACCCCTTGGCAAACCCACGCAAAAACTGCGAAAGAATAACGCCGGAGTTACCGCGTGCGCCGCGCAAAGACGCATGCGCTGCAATCTCTGCAACAGTGCCGCAGTCTGTTTCATCACTGTCTTCTAACTCTTTTTTTACAGCGAGAATGGTCATAGACATATTTGTACCCGTATCTCCATCCGGAACCGGAAATACGTTTAAATCATTCACCATTTTTTCATTGTTCGCCAGATTATTTGCAGCAGAAATTAAGATTTGCTTTAAGCTCTGACCGTCTATTGTATTTAACAACTCTGTTTCGCCTCCTTGCAAATCAGTCTACTCGAACGCCTTCAACACTGACTTCTACCTTCTTTACCTTACAGCCAGTCATTGATTCAACCGCATACTTTACATTTTCTATAATATTCTTACTGATTGCGGAAAGATTCACACCATATTCAGCAATAACATGCAGCGCAAGATAAACTTCGCCGCCGGTACTTGTCACGTGTACTCCTTTTGAGGAAGAGTCTTTTTTCAGAAGTGCCGCAAGCTGATCTGCTTTCGAACGAAACGCCATTCCAACAACCCCTACGCAGTGTGTCGCTTCGGTGGCTGCAATTTTTGCGATAACTTCATCGGCTATTACAATACCGCCATATACATTTTCTGTCTTAATTGGCATACTTCCCACCTCCTATTGATTTAAAAACACGCTGTATACAAACTAAAATATATGTCCTTTATTTTTTGTTTTCATTCTGATACAGTTTCTATTATTATACTATATATTTTAAAAATAATCAATATATTTTTTTGTCAGCCTTTGTCGGGTAAAAATCTTGCCGCCTATATTGTTTCGGTTACATCCAGCCCGATATAGGCTTGTCCTATAATCTCACACGATGCCTGTGCATCGGTAAGCTCTGTAAGCTGGGATAAAAGCTTTTCTGTTTCAGACAGTTTCTGGTATAAATACACGCATACCTTATCGGTATATAAAATATCTTTGATTTTAATATTTTGCTGCTGTGCAAACTTTTCAATTTTTCCAAGCTGTGTATAAGAACAGCTTACCGCTATGATATTACACAGACAGCGCTGTACAATACCCGCGTTTTCAATGCCGTTTTTTGCTGCCTGTCCATAAGCTCTAATGAGTCCGCCTGTTCCAAGCAATATACCGCCGAAATAACGCGTAACAACAACCAAAACATTTTGAAGCTCCATTTTTTCCAGCACATTGAGTATCGGAATACCTGCGGTCCCTGAAGGCTCCCCATCATCCGAATACCGTTTGATTTGTCCTTCCAGAAGCGTATAGGCATAAACATTATGCCGCGCGTCCCAATATTTAGACCGCAGTTTCTCAATTTCCTGCATTGCCTGCTCGCTCGACGTAACGGGGCAAACGGTTGCAATAAACCGTGATTTTTTTTCTGTTAATGTTCCAATACCTTCTCCCGCAACGGTAAAATATGTTTGCGCCATTTGCTTAACCTCCGCAAAAAAATTACGCCTGGAATCAGGCGTAACCTACTTCAGATCTTAAAAATACTCTTGAGTATTTTCCCCCAGAATTTCGAGGGTCTGATTACAACAATTTTCATAATGCCATCCCTTCCTTAATGAAACATGAATAAACATCCTATGTAGAGCAGAAGAATGCATAATATAACCATTAACCACTTAAGCGGCAGCAAAAGATATACCAAAACACCTGCCGCAAGCCCCACAATGATGTAACCCCACCACCTGCACCTTCTATACATTCTGCATCATCCTTTAAAAGTGTTTCTTCAATATCAGTATATTAAAGGCACAGATGTTTGGTGAAGAATTATTTATTCATTTATAAAAATAAGCGCTTTTCCGTGTTCAATTATGATATTTGCTGTTTGCTCAGTTACAATATTACTGATTCCCAATGTACTTCCTATTTCAAAAACAGAATGTTTTGCCGGATATTTAAACCCGCTTAAAGTAGCGACCGTTTCACATACCGGTATAATACTAATGGTTTTTCCTACTCGTCCTGTAAGCTCCAGGGTGTAC
>CALXJH010000175.1 GCA_944388555.1 uncultured Clostridia bacterium | reverse complement strand
AAAGCATAATTGCCGAAAGTAAACCAGCCGCTTTGTCCCTGCGTTAAATCCAGCGATTCTTTTGCTTTCTCGGCGCCGTTTATGCTTAATGTACATTCCGCATTCTTAACGCTGTTTGCATATATGATTTTATAAAGCTGTGCAAGATAAACCCCGTCTGCCGGCACTTCCATGGTCCAGGTTGCAGACGCATCCTTTTCATTGGAATACACCGAACCGCCTCGGTATCCCTGCAAACTCGACTTTAACCATTCACCCTCCAGCACACAAGTGTTTTCGTCCTCGTTATCCGCGGAAACTTCTCCCGGAATATCGGTGGTTGCATTCGGATCAATCGGCACTTTGCGGTTAAATTCCTCTGTACCGGTGGTGCAGGCGAACGAAACATCGTCCACATACACATAGCTGTCCGCACCTTTTACGCGGATACCTACGGTTGCGCTGCCGCTCTGTACATCCACATCTTCCAGCACAATCTTTTCAAAGCCGCCGTTTGTTTTGCCCACTTTCTTGGATTTATCTCCTGCAAACACTTCTACATCTGCGCCGTCTTCATTCTTTACATACGCCGTAAAGATGTAGTCGCCTTTGCCGATATACTGCAGTTTTTGAGAAGCTTCTGCTTCATATGCACCTTCTTTTCCGATTTGCAGAACGCCGGTGCCGGTGCGCACCAGATCATCGCCGGATGCAACCGAGATTGCATCCTGATCTCCGATCTCCCACCATGAAACCGGCGATTCCATTTTCATTTTTTCAATTTCAGTCAGGTAATCTACACGATTGTTATCGTCAAACGACGGGTTTACAACCAAATTTTCCCCTTTCAGCGGCATGGAATAAAACCGGAAATAATCCCATACCGACTCACCGGGCAGCTTAGAGGGGTCAATCTCCCCGCTCAGCTCGGTGTTTGCCAGCGCCGTCAGCCAAACATTCGGGCGTCCGTACATCTCATAGTCATAAATTTCGCAAACCTTTTGGCCGTTAATATACCAGATAACCCGATCGGGCAGATATTCACAGCCGCTGATGAAATAGTCCGCATCTGCATTGGTAATGGTTGTAAATAAATTCTTGCCGTCCTCAGTTTTCAGCACGTTTTTATTTCCGCCTAAATGTCCGCCCAGCCAATAATGGAAATTGGGCGCAATAGAGGCGGTTTTATTGGAATCTACCTCATAAAAGTCCAGCTCGATCGACTGGTTGAATATAGGCGCCTGTACGCCGTCGCCTCCGACGCCGGATGTCCAGAATGAAGAATGCAGTCCTCCCGTTCCGCCGAACAGTTTTGAGCGCACCTCATAATATCCGTAACCTAATCCGAACGTGGTAATCACACCGCCGCCGCGGTATTGTCCATCCGACTGCTCAAACCGAATATGCAGATTTCCATCCGAAACCGAAACCATTTCAGGATCGTTCACGCCGCCGCGGACCGGATATCCTTCGTTCCGGTAATTCCACACCTGGCGATTGAGTTCACTGCCGTCAAATTCATCCGCAAACATCAGTTCATAACCCTCCCGGGGCGGTTCTGCCTGCACGCCGATCAGCAGCAGCACCACTTCCAGACATACGGCAAAGATCCATTTCTTCATAATTGCATCTCCTCTTTTTTTCCCTTAGCTTGATTGTAGCATATCTATACTATCTTGTAAACCCTTTTGAAAAAAATTTGCGGTTCTGCCCGGATACCCCCCGGCAGGACCGCAATCTGTCCGCACCTATGATTTTTCTAACGCCTTATTGATTTTTTCAAAAAACACGGTTCGATCTTCGTTTCCGTCCCGGTTATAGCGCTTGAGCTCTTTTAGGCTGCTTTCAGGCGTCAGTATGTTCACCCCTTCTTCACATCCGTACGTTACCTTAAACCCCGTCCGCTCTACAATGCCCCGGCTTTCTTTGTTTACCGAGCCAAACGGATAGGTAAAAGCCACAGCCGCTTTCCCTGTATTTTGTTTTAGCCGTTCCTGCATTTTGCTGATGTCCGCAAGAAGAATTTCCCTGTAATGTGCCGCTTCTTCTCCGCTTTTTCTTAAAATGCCTTTGCGTTTTGACCAGTCGTGCATGTCATACGAATGATTTGCAAGCTCAACATATCCGCTTTCTTTCATCTCCCTGAGCATCTGCCAGGTCGCATGCGAATAATTGTTATTCATCACCTCTCCCTCCTGCGAATACGCATCCGCGTACTTACCCACAACCGCCAAAACCGCTTTCATTTCATACTTCTTCAAAAGTGGATATACATAGCTATAGGTATTATAATATCCGTCGTCAAATGTGATCATAACGGGTTTATCGGGCAGCGCAATCCGGTTCTCCTGATAGGCAATCAAGTCCTTGGATGTGACCGTTTCAAATCCGTTTTCCTTCAAATACTGCAAATCCTTTTCAAAATCCGCGGGTGTAATCACATATTTGCTTTCGCGTTTGGCGTCGTCCAGCACGCTGTGATACATCAGGATCGGAACTTTCGCGCAGGCTTTGCCGCCCATTCCGGCGGTTGTCTGATAATGCATTGCCATGCCGTTTAAAACACACGCAAGCAGGCATACCGACAAAATAAAAAATCCGTGCTTCTTGGTTTTAGGGGACAGATACCCTGTAATACTCCTTCGCATTTTTATCATACTTCACCTCGCTCCTGTTCTGATTCAGCCATTCTATTATGGAATACACATCAATCCAGATCTCTGATACCGCGTCCTTTTGGGATTCATCAAAAATCAGCTGCATACCAAAATGCAGATGCGGTGTTGTGATATTATTGGTGTCGGGCGTTGTGCTGTAGCCGGTCTGTCCCAGATAGCCGATCACCTGCCCTGCCCGCACGGTATCTCCTTCTTTCAAATCCGCCGGAAACGGGTGTCCTTTCCGCAGATGTGCATAGTAATAATACCGCTTTTTATCCGCACTCCGGATTCCGACGCGCCAGCCCCCATATGTATTCCAGCCAAGCGCTTCTACATATCCGCCCTCTACCGCAATGATGGGCGTGCCCACCGAACCCATCAGGTCATTGCCTTTATGCGGGCGGGAAAAGCCGTATGTCCGGCTGGCGCCGAAATCCTTGTAATGACTGAAATAAAATCCTTCCGCAATGGGGGAATAGGCGCAAATTCCATAGCTTTCATCCGCACGAATCCCCAAAAAGCCGCCCAGCACAGCGGTATACGCTTCTTTATAATAGTCAAACAGTTTCAGTTCCTTTGAAAATACCGCCTCGCTTTCTCCCGCTTCCAATCGCGCCCGGCACTCATCCACATATTCTAAGCACGGTTTGTCTACGTTTCCCCAGTTTTTGGCAACGCTGTATGCTAAAAGCGTAATCCAGCTGATACGCCCCTGCGTGTTTATATCCGCCTCGCTTGCCTTTTTTAAAAGGGCTTCGTCGCAGTTAAACTCTACCCACTGTATATAATCCTTTTCTTTCTGCGGCTGGGTTGGCGTACTGTGTTCTCCGGTATCTGTCTGCTTCGGAGGCGGCTCTGCCGGCTGCTGCGGCGCGGCAGGCTCCGCTTTACTGCATCCGCAAAGCAGGCAGCAAATGCCGACAACGATCCCCGCCGCTTTTTGTTTTATTGATTCCATTCCCGAATATACTCCATGGTTTTAAAATCTGTTTCCCCTGTTTCGGGAAGATTTCCGATTTTCTGTACGGCGCGCACCGCCTCGGCTGTATACCTGCCATATTGGTGCTGCGGCACCACTGCCGGTACCGAATCTTCCTGGAAGGAGATATTCCGGAGCCCTTGGTGCAGCTGATAGATAGAATTTCCAAGCGACTGCCCTTTCTGCCGCAAAGTAATATCCGACATTCCGGGTTTTAAAACATATCCCGGATATTGCAGCGCCTGCGGCGAAATGGAAGAAACGCGGTTGGTTTCTGCCTGATCAATGCTTTGCCAGGTCGCCTGGTCTACTATGCCGGTGACCGGCAGTCCGCTTCTGCGCTGTATTACCTGTACGCCCAGCCGCGTTTTCTGTCCGTACGAACCCGTTTCCAGTAC
>CALXJH010000174.1 GCA_944388555.1 uncultured Clostridia bacterium | reverse complement strand
GAAGGGAGGTTTGCAATAATGGCAAGAAATAAGTTTGACGTAGACGAAACCCTTCAAAGTTCGTTTGATAAAAAAAAGCTTTTGCGATTGCTGTCTTACGCACTGCCCTACAAAAAGACGCTGATTGGTGTATTGGCACTGATGCTCATTTCCAGTGTGCTGGGACTGATCGGACCTATGCTGATTGAAGTCGTTGTAGACGACTTTATTCCGGCAAAGGATTACATGGCGCTGGTATATACCTCTATCGCCCTTGTTGTAATTAACCTGATTGCTGCCGCAATCACCCGGTTTAGAACACTTTCTGTAAACCAGGTTGGGCAAAGTATTATACAAAAAATCCGATATGACCTGTTTTCGCATATGCAGCAGCTGCCGTTTACCTATTTTGATAACCGGCCGCACGGCAAAATTCTTTCGAGAGTTATCAACTATGTAAACGCGCTGTCAGATTTGCTGACAAACGGTCTGGTAGATGTATTTGTACAGCTGTTTTCACTCATCGTTGTTATTATTTTCATGCTGTTTTTAAATGTACAGTTCACCTTAGTGTGTCTGGCAGGCATGCCGGTATTTTTCCTGGTGCTGACCTTGCTCAAAAAATGGCATCGCCGCGCATGGCAAACCTATTCGGCAAAAACCAGTAACCTAAACGCCTATATTCATGAAAGCATTGCCGGCGTACGGGTAACACAGTCCTTTGTGCGAGAAGATAAAAATTTAGACATATTCTACGGCTTATGCAAAGACAGCCGGCGCTCTATGATGCAGGCACAGGCCATTGGTTTGTGTATTGCTAATACCGTTGAGTTTATATCGGTACTTACCATCGCATTTATCTACACCTTAGGTGTATATGAAATAACGAATTCCACACTGCAAGTGGGCGCGCTCATTGCTTTTACCGGATACATCAGCTATTTCTGGAACCCGGTTACCTATCTTGCAAATTTCTATAACTCTCTTATAACCGCGTTTGCTTATGCCGAACGCATCATGGAGATGATGGAAGAACCCACTGTCGTAAACGACCTTCCCGACGCAACCCCGCTTCCGCATATCAGCGGTGAAGTGGAGTTTCAGGATGTAACCTTCCGTTATGAAGAAGGCGAGCGAAACATATTAGAGCACACCTCTTTCCACGTAGCACCGGGGCAAAAAATCGCATTGGTGGGTCCGACCGGCGCAGGAAAAACAACCGTTATCAATTTGATATCCCGTTTTTATGATATTCAGGAAGGCAAAATTTTAATTGACGGGCACGATATCAAACACGTCACCTTAAAATCGCTGCGACAGCAGATGGGGATTATGCTGCAAGATTCGTTCCTTTTTACGGGTACGATTATGGACAATATCCGTTACAGCAAACCCAACGCATCGGATGAAGACGTAGTACGCGCCGCAAAAGCAGTATCGGCGCATGATTTCATTGTTGCACTGCCCGACGGATACCGCACATTCGTTACCGAGCGCGGCTCGACGCTTTCCGCCGGTCAGCGGCAATTGATCTCTTTTGCACGAACCATTTTAGCAAATCCGGCGATTTTAATCTTAGACGAAGCAACTTCTTCCATTGACACCGAAACAGAACGGGTTTTGCAAAAGAGTGTAGAAGTGCTGATGGAAGGAAGAACATCTTTTGTCATCGCACACCGTTTGTCTACCATAAAAAATAGTGACAGAATTATGTATATTGCAGACGGCGGCATTGCAGAAAGCGGTACGCATGACGAATTGATGGCAAAGAAAGGCAAATACTACGAACTTTATACTGCGCAATATAAATTCTTAGAAGAATAACAAAAAGTCCGGTATATCCGGACTTTTTATTTGATTGTTCATTGTTTCCCCGCACGCGCACAAACGCTGCAAAATTATAAATGGCACGCCGCTGAATAAAACACCCTTAAGCAAAAACAAAGGACGCCCAAGAGCATATCCGGTGCTCGGCGTCCTTTATTCTAAACATTTAATTCTAAAAGAAATTTCGTCTATTTTTTTTACATCATTTTCGGCTGTGCTGCTTTTCACCCTGCTGACAGCTTAGCATACCCGCGCTTTATATTGTTTTTATAAACTGTCAATAAATTGTCTTGCGACTCTCCCGCTCGTACCCGCATGGGACACACTCCAGGCGCGCGCTTTTGCCAAAAGTGTTTCTTCGTCCATTTCTATGCCTTGCTGCTTTGCTAAATGCAGAACAATCTGATTATACTCCTTAAGCATCGGTTTTACAAAACAAATCGAAACGCCAAACCGATCCGCCAGCGACAATTTTTCCTGTTCGGTATCGGAATGATGCAGATCCATATCCATATCGTTTTTGTCTGCCCAGGTTTCCCGTATTAAATGTCTGCGGTTGGAAGTTGCATAAATCAGTACGTTTTTCGGTTTCGGTTCCAATCCGCCCTCAATCACCGCTTTTAAATATTTATATTCAATCTCAAATTCTTCAAAGGACAAATCATCCATATAAATAATAAAATGACTGTTTCGGCGCTCTAACAGACGAATCAGGCGTTTTAAATGTCCAAATTGGTGTTTGTATACCTCAATGATTTTAAGTCCGCGATCTCCGTATTGCGTCAAAAGTGCTTTGATACAAGTCGATTTTCCGGTTCCGGCATCGCCGAATAACAAAACATTATTCGCATTTCCCCCTGCTAAAAACGCTTCGGTATTGTCCATAAGCTGTTTTTTTTGCAGCTCATATCCCCATAAATCACTAAAATGCTTTTTCGTCATATGTAAAAGAGGCTTTATTTTAAATCCCGATTGGGTATCTTCCAGTTCAAAAGCAGTATTGAGCCCCAGCTCCCCTACGCCATTGTGCTGATAAAATGCAATCAAGGTTTCAAAAAAAGCACCGGCTGTACGGCATTGCTGTAAATTCTGCGCCAAAACCGCGGCTTTTCTGCCGATTGCAACCATTGCGTTTTCGGTGGTCTGTACCGGCTGAAATTCTCCTAATCCAGCCACTTCAGTGGGTGGATTAAAAAATAAATTCCAAAATATTTTGATATCCTCAAACGCCATATCATAAAGCCCGCCATGATTGGGCTGTGCATATTCACACCCTAAGCTGAACGGATTTTCATCCAGCATAAGATGCCATGCCAGATATATTTTCCACAAAGATCCCGAAAATCCATAAGCGGCGGCCGTTTCAATCATTTTTCTGCGATCCGTTTCCGGCTGGTGATACACATACAATTGCTGCATTTTTCTTTCCTTCTTTACTTTAAATTTACAAGGTAGGCTAAGTTTTTCTCAAACTGAATGCCATACCAGTATTTTTGTTTTTCTTCCAACGTTTTCTCAATACTGCCCCACACAAAGTTCAGCGCTTCTTCAATTGCGCGTTCAAAATCGCCAAACTTCATGTAAACGCTGATAAATGCGCTTGAAAAGGCGTCACCTGTTCCATAGAACTGGCCGGGGATATAAGGCTTGTACCAGGTTTTATCCCCGCAGCGCACACCAATTTGATTCCCTTCTCGCACGCCGGTTTCAATCACCCGGCAAGGCAAATCCGTCCCCAAGAACGCCTTTTCCGTGAGGTTCGGCGTAATGATATCGGCGTATTGGCAAAGTGTACGCATTTTCTGCACATAGGCATGGTCGAACCGGTCATACAAAGCCCCGTTTTCCCCCATAACCGGATCTACCAGCACCACCGCGTTTTTTCGCAGGATGCGCAGGAGCGTTAATATATTATCTACTTGCGCTCCAGAGCCTAAATATCCTATGTAAATCGCGTCAAACGTAAGGTCTAACGCTTTCCAGTGCTGTATAATTTTGGGTGTTTCAGACGCTAAATCTAAAAAGGAATAATCTTTAAATTCGCTGGTATGGGTAGAAAGCAAGGCTGTCGGCAAAGCAACCGCCTCATGTCCCATCGCGGAAATGACTGCAATGGACAAGGATAAAGAACACTTGCCCAGGCAGGATAAATCCTGTATTGTTAAAATTCTTTTTTGCTGCATCTCTTCAGAATCTTTCTGCCTGCAAAATATAATAATAAATACGCCTCTGCCGCAGGCGGACAGAGAACGTCCTCTTTCCTTTTTACAAAAGCTGTTGTCCGTTAATTTGCAGCTTAAACTGCAATCCAAGTTTTTCGGCTGCTTTCCGACACATAGTCATGCGGGTTAAAAAAATTTCAAAATAAT
The DNA here is from genome assembly GCA_944388555.1 of uncultured Clostridia bacterium. Classification (GTDB taxonomy): domain Bacteria; phylum Bacillota; class Clostridia; order RGIG6154; family RGIG6154; genus RGIG6154. The sequence continues at coordinate 1,239 of CALXJH010000174.1, read as the reverse complement.
CCATAATAGAGCTGTAATATGTGTCAATATCTAAAATCAGTTTTATTTCGGTCTGCTGTGCATTGATAAACACCGCAGAGCTTTTAACCGAGTAATTCACACGGTCGTGGATATCAAAATTCACAAATTCCTGATTCCGCACTCTGCTGCGCCGCACATCCGTTTTGTCCGCAATGATGAGCGCGGCAGCGACCGGATTGACTGCAATCCCTGTCCCCTCGTCATGATTACCGATGGCAGAAGTCACAATCGCCACATCCTCTGCAGGCATGCCCATGGCAGACAAAATGCGGAACGCCATAATCGCGCCGCTCTGCGAATGCTCCATGCGGTTGACCAGATTGCCGATATCATGCAGGTATGCGGCAATCTGCACCAGCTCCACATCATGTGTGTCATATCCTAACGTTTCCAGAATGTATTTTGCCGTCTGAGAAACGCGCCCGACATGCGCAAAGGAATGTTCGGTATATCCCAAAGCCTTCATTGCCTCGTCCGCCTGTTTGATATAAGTTTTAATATCCTCCTGCTTGCGGATATCCTCTAACGTAATCATATTTTGCTCCTTTGTTTACTTTAAATCTTTAAACTGCATAGGCTTATCATCATACTGCTCAATATAATCAAGCATCGCCTCTGGCTGATCAAATATTTTATATAAATTTTTGCAGATGGGTTTCATAAACCCCTGGTTAATACTATGTTCTAAGAAAGCAATCAATTTATCATAATATGCCTCGATATTAAAAACCGCAATGGGTTTGTTATGCCGGCAAAGCTGTTTTAGCGTTAAGATTTCGAAAAACTCTTCAAACGTTCCGATTCCGCCCGGTACCATAATAAAAGCATCCGACCGGTCTTCCATGATCTGCTTTCTCTCACGCATGGTTTCGGTGGGGATAAACTCTGTGCATCCATCATACAGCACACCATCCACTTCAAAAAAGGTGGGCGCAACACCCACAATTTTGCCGCCGTACGCCGCTGTTCCGCGTGCAACCGCTCCCATCAATCCATTTGCGCCGGCGCCGTACACCAAGCCGTGCCCTCTTTGCGCCAATAAATTCCCCAAATGTTCTGTTTCTTTTATATAATTTCCGTTTATCGCGTTGCTGGACGCTCCATATACACAAATATTCATATTTCCTACCTCCTTATTGTGTTTTAGTGCCGCCTTTTTCATGCCTATTATATAAAATATGCAACATAACGGGCAATAATAACTGCTATAATCAGTGC